>CAZEDR010000005.1:7958-30921 GCA_964510975.1 uncultured Melioribacter sp.
CCAGAACTTCCAGCATTGCCGAAGAAGGATCGCCACGGAAGTCCATACTCATTTTATCAATTTCATCAAGAAGCATAACCGGATTGATGCTCTTCGCCTTTTTCATCGATTGAATAATCTTGCCCGGCATCGAACCAATATAAGTTCTTCTGTGTCCGCGAATTTCGGCTTCATCTCTTACGCCGCCAAGTGAAATGCGTACAAAGTTTCTTCCTAATGCGCGGGCGATGGATTTACCAAGTGAAGTTTTACCAACACCGGGAGGGCCAACAAAACAAAGTATTTGGCCACGCATATTCTTTACTAGATTTAGTACGGCTATATGTTCAACGATTCTTTCTTTAGGTTTATCAAGTCCGTAATGGTCTTCATCTAAAATTTTTCTAACATTTTTTATATCAAGATGATCTTTTGTTCTTTTATACCAAGGAACATCAGTTAACCAATCAAGATAATTTCGAAGTACAGTTGCTTCGGGAGAACTAGGAGGAGTCTTTTTCAGCTTATTAAATTCCTCAATCGCCTTCTCATAAATTTGTTCCGGCATTTTAGCTTGATCAATTTTCTCTTTCAGCTTTATAAATTCCGGAGAAGCTTCTTCTTCATCACCAAGTTCATCTTGAAGAATTCTAATTTGTTCTTGTATAATAAACTTGCGCTGCGTCTTCTGAATATTTTCTTGAACTTTGCCTTCAATTTCTTTTTCGATCTTTAGAATTTCGATTTCAGAATTTAGAATACGGACAACTTCGTAAAGCTGTTCCGAGAGTGTAAACTTTTGAAGTATTTTCTGTTTCACTTCCATCGATTGATTGATATTTGCGGCAACATAAAATAGTTTGCGGTCAAATTCATCAATGTTTTCGTAGGCATTTACTGCTTCCGGCGGAATAGCTTTGTTCGATTTAACATACTCTTTGAATAAAGTAGTCAACTGGCGCATCAACGCATTCATTTCCCGTTTGTCTTCCGTGCCGGGAGTGACTACTTCAATTTCAGCCTCGAAGAAATTTGTTCTTTCGGTATAGTCAACAATTCGTCCTTGTATGATGCCATCAACTAATATTTTTAATAATCCATTTGGAAGCTTTAGTATCTGAATAATTTTAGCAATTGTTCCTTCCACATAAATATCTTCTCTGGTTGGTTCTTCAACGTTTGCATGTTTCTGTGCAGCAAGGAAGATGTACTTCGATCCATCCAAAGCAAAATTTGCAGCCTTAATTGAGGATTCTCTTCCCACAAGAACCGGAAAGATCATGTATGGAAAAATTACATTATCCCGTAAAGGGAGAACCGGCAGAATAGATGGAATACTGTCTATTGTTGTTATTTCTGAACTCGACTTAGAAGTTTGGTCGTCCATTAAATTTGCTTACTCCGTGAATGATTTCGTTCAAATATACCAATTCTGATTTGGGCTTACAAGAAATGATACTATCACTTTAGGTGACTAATAATATCTCAATCCCGATATAGGAAATACTAGGATAGAAAAATATTAACATGATAGTGGATTTAATGAGCAATAAAATTCACCTATTTGGTGAATTGTTTTATACCGACCCTAAAGGGACTTAATAAATACAGTGTTCATTATTTTATAGATATATCGCTCCTAACGGAGCTAAAAATCCCGTAGGTAGATGTCGCATAATTAATGAATCAAAAATATATCTGTGTAAATCTGTTGAATCCGTGTCATCCGTGGGCTATTTCCGATTAAATAATTAATTATGCGACATCCAATACATAGAACATCTATACTCATTGTTATATCGGTTTTGAGGTATTACTCTGAAAAATTTTTCTTTGAAATATTAGAAACATATTATAATTTTAAACATTACTTAGTGAGTAATGTTTAAATATGAGAACAAACAGCTTCGTATCGCGAGAACAAGATTATGCTCTCCGCATAACAGCTTATCTGGCGAGCTTGAAAAAAGGTCAATTCATAAGTATAAACAAGATGGCAGACATACTGCACATCTCAAATAAATTTGCTGCACGAATAGTTCATAAACTCAAAAAAGCTAATATCACAGATTCCATACAAGGGAAATATGGAGGAATATTCCTTAAGGCAGATCCTAAAGAAGTATCCTTTTGGGATATAATGAGTGTAATTGGCTTCAAAATGAAGTTCAATGATTGCTTAAAAGAAAACTTCATATGTGAACTAGAATTCGGATGCAAATTCCATATGTTTTTTGTGCAACAAGAAAATAAAATGAAAGAATCATTGATGAGTCAAAAAATTTCCGACTATCTATTCTCTCACTTTAAAGAAATAACTAACTAAAAACCTATGATGAGGTAATTGTATGGATGCTTTAACACTTGCTCGATGGCAGTTTGCTGTTACAACTGTCTATCACTTTTTGTTTGTCCCTATTACTTTAGGTCTATCTATTGCGGTTGCTATAATGCAGACGGCATATTACAAAACCGGCAATGAAGACTATAAGAAAATGACAAAATTTTGGGGAAAGCTTTTTCTTATAAACTTTGCTATTGGCGTAGTAACCGGTATTGTTCAAGAATTTCAGTTTGGAATGAACTGGTCTCAGTACTCACGGTTTATGGGAGACATTTTTGGAGCCCCATTGGCAATTGAAGCTCTACTTGCTTTCTTTATGGAATCCACCTTTTTAGGGGTTTGGATTTTCGGATGGGAAAAATTATCTAAGAAAGTTCACCTTGCTTCAATTTGGCTGGTTGCAATCGGGTCTAATTTATCGGCAATATGGATATTAGCTGCAAATTCTTTTATGCAGCAGCCCGTTGGATATGCAATCAGAAACGGAAGAGCGGAAATGACCGATTTTTTTGCTTTACTAACAAACGGACATTTATGGGTTCAGTTTCCACATGTATTTTTTGGTGCAGTTGCAACAGCCGGATTCTTAATCCTAGCAATCAGTGCATATCAACTAGTTAAGAAACAAAAACATGAAGTTTTTTTGAAGTCATTTAAGTTTGGTGCCTTTTATGCACTAGTCGGTTCATTATTCGTAATTCTACTCGGTCATACACAAGCGCAGTATATGATGAAAGTTCAGCCAATGAAAATGGCAGCCGCAGAAGCATTGTGGGAAACGGAGAATCCGGCTGCGATGTCTCTCTTCACTTTTGGAGATGAGAAAAACCGTAAGGATGTTTTTGCTTTAAAGGTACCCGGTGCATTAAGCTTTTTAGCTTACAATAAGTTTGAAGGGGAAGTAAAAGGAATTAATAATCTCCAAAAAGAAGCAGAAGCTAAATTTGGTCCGGGTGATTATGTTCCCCCCGTTGCAATTTCTTATTGGACATTTAGAATTATGGTTGGTGCCGGTTTCTTGATGATATTAATAGCAGCGTTCTCTTTATTTCGCTCCATGAAAAACAAATATGAGTTTAATCCGTTCCTTTACAAAGTAACCTTTTGGTCAATGTTCTTGCCTATAATTGCAAATACTTCCGGCTGGCTTTTTACGGAAATGGCACGCCAGCCATGGACTGTATTCGGTTTATTTAAAACAGCCGATTCGGTTTCCAATACAGTTACCGCTGGAGAAGTACTGTTCTCGTTAATAGCATATACAACTATCTACGGAATTCTTTTGGTGATAATGCTAATACTATTCAAGAAGTTTGCGTCTCGCAACGTAAACGAAATTGATACCGATGAACATTCTTTAGAACATTCAACATTAAGCAAAGTATAGGAGGAAATTATGGATCTCAATATTATTTGGTTTATTCTTATTGCAGTACTATTTATTGGATTCTTCTTCCTAGAAGGATTCGATTATGGCGTTGGAATTCTCTTACCGTTTTTAGGTAAAGATGATCGATCACGAAGAGTAATTATTAATTCGATAGGAACATTTTGGGATGGAAACGAAGTTTGGCTCTTAACTGCCGGCGGCGCAATCTTTGCTGCTTTCCCTAACTGGTATGCTACAATGTTCAGCGGCTTCTATCTGGCGTTAGTTGTAATGTTACTTGCACTTATTGCTCGCGGTGTTGCATTTGAATATAGAAGCAAGCAAGATTCTCCAACTTGGCGAAACAGATGGGATTGGGTAATCTTCTTCGGAAGTTTCATCCCGGCTTTGTTATGGGGAGTTGCAATATCTAATCTAATACGCGGCGTGCCGATTGATAAAGACATGAACTATGTGGGAACATTTTTTACTTTGCTAAATCCATATTCCCTCTTGGGTGGTTTGGTTACACTTACATTGTTTACACTACATGGTTCACTCTTCTTATCGCTTAAGTTAACAGACAATCTCTTGGAAGGCGCAAGAAGTGTTGCTAATAAACTCTGGATACCTACAACTGTATTATTATTGGCTTATGTAGCCTATGGATATGTTGAAACAGATATGTTCAGTAAACTGGGAATTAATCCGGGTGTTGTCCCAATAATTGCGGGGCTTGCGCTATTATCTGTTGGCTACTTGTTGAAGATAAAAAAAGAGGGCTGGGCATTTGTAATGACCGGAATTACAATAGCTTTTTCAACCATCACTGTCTTTATGGGATTGTTTCCAAGAGTAATGGTTTCCAGCTTAAATCCGGAATGGAGTTTAACAATCTATAATGCTTCATCAAGCCCTTATACTTTACAAGTGATGAGTATTGTTGCACTGATATTTGTACCGATTGTATTAGCTTATCAAGCATGGACATACTGGGTTTTTAGAAAAAGACTATCAACAAAATCTAAGTTAGAGTATTAGTAATAGTGTTCATTTGGGAAGGGGATTAACCCTTTCCCAATTAAATAGCAATGTGAACTTCTAGATAAGTTACTGAAGTTACGCACTTTGTGATTTCTTAGTGTCATTGCGACTTTGTGGAAAAAGAAAGTCTAAGAAATTGAGCCACAAAAGCACTAAGTCACCAAGTTTCACTAAGGAAGATTAATGAAATTCAACTTATGCGTAACTTCAGTAAGTTATGTTTATAAAGATTGTAATTTATAGAAGTGAAATGTGACGATAGATAAATGAATTTTAACAAAGAACTTTTTAGCCTAATCAAAGCTGTTAAACTTAATTTTTATTTATTAGTTCTAACTGGAATTTTAATCGCAGTTGCTACACTCGCACTGGCTTTCCTCCTCAGTAACATAATCAACTCAGTATTTTTAACTAACAAAACATTGCCGGAAGTTAAGTCATTGCTACTGGGCTTTCTTGTAGTTGCAGTGCTGAAATTACTCCTACATTTTCTTGAAGGAAGTCTTTCTTCATCCTTAATTGCGTATGTTAAAACGTCGGTCAGAGAAAAAATTGTAAAACAAGTCTTTGATATTGGACCTTTGCTGCTAAAGTCAGAGCAAACCGGTGAACTGGTTAATACGCTAATAAAAGGGGTAGATAAGCTTGAAGAGTATTTTGCGAAATTTCTTCCGCAACTTTTTAATGCGCTATTAATTCCAATACTGATTCTAATATTTGTTTTTCCAATCGATTTACTTACAGCTATTATTTTTGTTGTTACAGCTCCAGTCATTCCACTGTTCATGTATTTAATAGGCAATGCGGCGCAGAAATTAAATAACAAACAATGGCAATCTCTTAGCAGAATGAGCGCTTACTTTTTTGACGTTTTACTTGGCTTGCAAACACTCAAACTTTTCAACAAGACTAACGAAACTGTATCGAAGATATTTGATGTTACAAACTCGTTCAGAATAAAGACGATGAATGTTTTGCGTGTTGCATTTCTATCGGCATTGGTTCTAGAAGTTGCCTCTACGATTAGCGTGGCAGTTGTGGCTGTATCTATCGGTTTAAGATTGCTAAGCGGAAATTTCAACTTTCAAGAAGCTTTGTTTATACTCATAATTGCCCCGGAATTTTATTTGCCGATGAGAAAACTTGGCGCCGGTTATCATGCCGGAATGGAAGGCGTTGCAGCGTTTGAGCGAATAAAAGATTTTCTTCCCCCAGAGCACTTCTACAGCAGTACACCTAAAATAACGCAAGCAGAGAATATAGAATTCAATGCAGATTGTTCTTTAGAAATCAAGAATGTTTCTTTTACTTATCCGGATAGAGAAAAACCGGCAATTGACGACATTTCATTCTCAATCGAACGGGATAAAATTACAGCTCTGGTTGGTCAGTCCGGCTCCGGTAAATCTACTACTATGAATTTGCTGCTGCGTTTTTTTGAACCCACAAGAGGAACAATCTCGGTTGATAATCAGAACATTTCGGAAATAAACGCGGATGATTGGCGAAAGAATATTTCTTGGGTATCGCAAAATCCACATGTGTTCAACAAATCTATCTTCGATAACATAAAAATTGCGAATGAATCTGCAACAGCTGATGAGGTAATAGAAGCGGCAAAAAAAGCTAGACTGCATGAAAGAATAATGCTGCTGCCGCAACAATATTCTTCACGATTAGGAGAATATGGAGCAAAATTTAGCGGCGGTGAAGTACAGCGACTTGCAATAGCAAGAGCACATTTACGAAATTCAAAAATCTTACTTGTTGATGAACCAACCGCTAATCTTGATCCAATAATTGAAGAAGAAATTTTGAAAGACTTGTTCCATCTGTATGAAGGAAAAACAACTTTAGTAATAGCTCACCGATTAAATACAATTATAAATGCTGATAAAGTAATTGTCCTAAAAGAAGGAAAGCTTTTGGATTATAATTCTCACGATAACTTGATTTCAAGAGATAGCTATTACAAAAAAATGCTGGAATCATATTATGCGTGAAATGATTAAAACATTTTATAAAATACTTTTGTTAGGCAAAGAATATAAATACTGGATGATGCTGGCTGCGCTTATTGGCTTTTTTACTGTTGGTAGCGGTATTGGGTTAATGATGACTTCTGCTTACTTGATTGCTAAAGCGGCAATACAAACACCGATTTATCAATTGCAAGTAGCAATTGTTGGAGTTAGATTTTTCGGAATCGCGCGCGGCGTTTTTCGTTATTTGGAACGGTATATCTCTCACGAAGTTACTTTCAAACTTTTGGCAAAATTTAGAGTTTGGTTTTTCAAATCATTAGTTCCGCTAGTTCCCTCCAAAACAAGAGACCTAACCAGCGGCGATTTGCTAACTAGATCGGTAGAGGACATCGAAAGTTTGGAACACATTTTTGTAAGAGTAATTTCACCGGTTTTGGTTTTTGTTGGAGTAGCTCTTTTAATGTTTTTCCTTTTGTTAATGTTCGGAACAAGCTACGCAGTTGTTTTTATATTCATGTTTCTCACTTCGGCGGTTGTAATTCCCTTTTTAACATTTATGCTTAGCAAAGAACTCGGAAAGAAGATTGTGTTGCTAAAATCGAGTTTAAAAGAATTTGCAGTTGATGGAATAGCCGGAATGCAAGAGCTAATAGTTTTTGGAAAACGGGAACAATGGATAATGGAATTTGAGCAGATGCAAAATGAGCTGAATGTTGCTGAACGCAAAATGAACAAAATTATTTCATTTCATGAAGGATTAAGCGGTCTTGCTATGAACATCACTGTAGCAGTAATGTTATTTATTGCAATACCGGATGTTACAGCTAGTATACTTAACGGAGTTTACTTAACCGTAATCACTATTGGAATTATGGCTTCATTCGAGATTATTACGCAAATCCCACTAGCGTTTCAGTTCTTAACTAAAAGTGTTGAAGCCGGAAATAGACTTTTTGAAATTGCGGATAAAGAAGTTGTAGTTAATAAAACCAATGTGTATGAGAATATTAAACTTGATGGTTTTGATATAGCTGTTGATAATATCTCTTTCTCTTATGAAAAAGAAAGTAATACATTGTCCAACGTTTCATTCTCTATTAAGAAAAACAAGAAGACAGCTATTGTTGGTGCAAGCGGAAGTGGAAAATCTACTATTGTTAATTTGCTGGCAAGATTATGGAAGTATGATAGCGGTGAAATTTCAATCGGCAATCTAAGCTATAATAAACTTGACGAAGAGCAAATTCGCAATTTAATTTCGGTTGTTCCTCAAAAGGTTCATTTGTTTACCGGAACGGTTAAAGATAATCTTGTAATTGCAAAACAAAATGCGACTGACGAAGAATTGTACAACGCTCTTCAACAAGTTGATATGAAGAAAACAATAGAGGAACTTCCCGAAAAGTTGAATACGAATATTGGGGAGTATGGTAAAAAACTAAGTGGTGGTGAAGCAAAACGGTTGTCAATTGCAAGAGCACTTCTGCGCAATACACCAATTCTGGTTTTTGACGAAATCAACTCTCATGTCGATAGCATCACCGAAAGGAAAATTCTTGATTCGATAAAAAACATTTCCCGCGATAAAGGAATTCTCTTTATTACTCACCGGATAATTGATATGGAAATGTTTGATGAAATTCTAGTCCTTGCAAAAGGCAGCATTGTTGAAAGAGGAACTCATCAAGAACTATTGGCTGCCGGTAAAATCTATAACCAGTTAATCAATTCGCAAAAGCAAAGTCTAAATTTTTAACATGCACCATTCTTTGGTAGATCACTTATTTGATTCTATTTTTGCAAGCAATCATTATTACAAAAAGAGGAAAAATGTTAGACAAAGTTATTCACATTGCGCAGGAAGCTGGTGGAATATTAAGAAGCGGGTTTGGTAAAAATTTTTTAATTGAATATAAAACCAACGTAGCAAATCTTGTTACCGAATATGATAAGAAATCTGAACAAAAAATCATAGAATTTGTGAATAAGGAATTTCCAACTCACTCAGTTCTAGCGGAAGAAAGCGGAATGCACGATTCATCGAGTGAATATTTGTGGGTGATTGATCCGCTTGATGGAACAACAAACTTTGCACACGGCTTGCCGATTTTTTCAGTCTCAATCGGCGTTCAGAAAAACGGCGAAATGATTTGCGGTGTCATTTACGATGTTATGCGCGATGCAATGTATTCTGCCGAAAAAGGAAGTGGTGCTTTTTGCAACGGAAGAAAACTAAGCGTAAGCACAAATGATGATCTGCATAAAAGTGTTTTGGTTACCGGATTTCCTTACAATGTTCATGAAAATCCGGATTTTGCTTTTGAAAGATTTAATGCTTTCTTACGTGTAGCTCGTGCAGTAAGAAGACTTGGCTCTGCTGCTATTGATATGTGTTACGTAGCTGAAGGTGTGTTTGATGGTTTCTGGGAAGTTTCTCTTAATCCTTGGGATATGGCTGCGGGTATGATAATAGTTGAAGAAGCCGGCGGATTGATTACAGATTTTTCCGGCAATCCAACCAATATTTTTGGGAAGCAGATTTTAACAAGCAACGGCAAGGTTCACGAGAGTATGATTAATGTATTGCGGATTTGAAACCTTTTGGCTTAATTAAGCCAACCACTTTGGGGATTTATGAAAAAAGTCTGTTTTACATTATTCTTTTTCGTTTCTGTGCTTTCATTTGCTCAAACCAATGAAAATCTGGAATTCTATCCGATTAATGATAATAACTATTTTGAATATGTTCATTCCTCTGCCGGTGATTGGTTTACACCCGGTGTTTCTAATTATTATTCAATTTCAGTTAAAGGTGATACAATTTTATCCAATGGAAGAACATATAAAGTATTGGTTAAGAATAATATTCCGCAAACCAAAACGATGTTAATCTTTGAAAGATTGGATACGGTAAGCGGTTACGTTTATCGTTATAATGATAAATACAAGTTTGAAAACAATGAATACAAATTCGATTACTTGAACGGTAATAAAGTGGAGATATTAAATTGTTCTAGGCGGGAACTAAGTAACCCAGTTTCAACTTTCAGAACAATATTTCGAAAAGAGGGAGTGGGACAAGTATTTGACTTGACGATTCAAATAAAAGAGTATGATGATTTTTCAACTATGCCGGCTTTGCATTATAAATTAGCAAAGGGATTTGGTTTTTATAGTAGCCAAATGTGCGAGGGAGGATGTAGTTCAGAGTACTTAGTTTATGCTGTTATCAACGGAGTTAGTTATGGAAAGAAAGTAATTGTAAATGTAGAGAAAGTGGAAACTCCGTCCTCATTTTCTCTTTCCCAAAACTATCCAAACCCGTTTAATCCCGAAACGACCATTAGCTACAAGGTGCCAGCGGCAAGCAAAGTAAGTTTAAAAGTTTACGATTTACTAGGTCGTGTAGTTGCAACTCTTGTTGACAAATATCAACAACCCGGAAATTACACTGTTGCATTTAACGCGCGTCATCTCGAGCGCAGTCGAGAGATAACAAGCGGTATCTATTTTTATCAATTGGTAACGCCAACTAACAGAATAACGAAAAAAATGGTGCTCACTAAATAAGGACTTATTTCGTTTGTTTATAAATATAATCTTGATTCACTGCTCTCGAAGCCGCTTGAACATAAGCTTTCAGTTTGCGCTGCATTTCATCGCTCTCATTTACATGCGACTTAAATAAATTATTCTTTGCTGACGCTTCCTTGAAACGCGGGTAGAATTCTCTTCTCTTTTCAAAATCATCAACGTACAAACTGCTATCATTAAAAAAAAGAAACGTTGGATAAAACGTAGTTGCACCGAAGCCGGACAATGAATCGTCAAGTAGTGATTTTCCCATCGAAGCATGAATTGTTGGAACATGCAGCAAGTCGATTATTGTTGGCAAGATGTCTACATGTGTTCCCATTTTCGAATCAATTTTCTGAACTTCGTTTGATGGATCGAAAATTAATAGAGGAATATGAAAGGATGAGAATACATCATTTCTTGCGGTATAAATTGTATGGTCTGCCGTTATGATAAAGATTGTATTGTTATACCATGACTGCTTTTGTGCATACTCAAAAAACTTGGAAAGGGAGAAATCGGAATAGTGCATCGCTATTTGAAAATCCGTTTTGCCTTTATACTTGCTGAATAAATCTTTTCGATTACGTGGAATTTTAAATGGATCATGAGATGACAAGGAAAAAATCACGCTGCAGAATGGTGGCTTAAAAGAATTCATTTTTTTTGCTGCATCAAGAAAGAACGGCTCATCAAAGATTCCCCAGATTCCATCATATAATGAATCGGCATAACCGGCGAATTCCTCTTTTCCAAAATAATTCAAGAAGCCGGCACTTGGAACAAATGCATCAAATCCCATAGATCCTTTTGCGGCACCATGATGGAAAGAAGTTGTGTAACCATGTTCATTTAGAATTGAGCCAAGACCGCGAATTTTATTTATCTCTGCTCTCGAACCAATAATTGAACTTGGAAAAACAGCCGGAAGTGAAGCAAGTATAGATGGAACGGCCTCAATAGATCGCTGCCCGTTAGCCAGAAAATTTGTATAGAGAATAGATTTCTTAGCTAAGCTGTCGAAAAACGGTGTGTCACTTTCCCATCCGGTAATAGAGCCAATATATTCGGCGCTCCAGCTTTCCATAATAAAGAGAACTACATTTTTTTTCTGGAATGGTTCGACCGGTTTTTTGATTCTTAGAAACGGATAATTCTTATCAAGCATTTCTTCATCATTCGATTTCAATAATTCTTGCATGATTTGAGCTGATTCTTCTTGGGAATAGAAATTGTATTCCGGAAATGTGTACTGAAAATAGCAGCGAATAACAGTATAGGTGCTGTTCAAAACCAAGTAGCCAAGAGGGCGGTTGTCTGAAAAAAAAGCATTTGTTTGGCGAAGAGGTTTTAATTGTAATCCACCTCTAATACCAATAATGGTTAGTACAATGATTACTACAAGAGTAATTGATGAAGCTAAATAGGAAAAATTTTGTTTTAGTCGTTTGGAAATCGTTTTAACTAATTTCAATGAAAGTAAAATGAACGCAACCAAACTGGCTAAGAAGCCAATAATTAAAGGAGTATAGTTTTTGAAAAGTCCGGGAACCATTCTAATTAAATCGGGAATTTCCGTGTAGGGTTCAAATAATAACCTTCTTTGAATTGTTGGATAGTAAGCATAATCGGCAATGTTTAAGCCTATCCCAAGAAGATTCAATAAGCAGAAAAGCATAAAAAATATATGTCTGGAGAATTTTACTTTTTCAAACTTGATTGGGAGATTGTATAAAATGATTATTGGTAAGTTAAGCATTAGAAGAGCAGCTATATCAAAACGAATTCCGGCAAAAAAGGCATCAAAAATTTCGTAGGTT
The DNA here is from genome assembly GCA_964510975.1 of uncultured Melioribacter sp. Lineage (GTDB taxonomy): Bacteria > Bacteroidota > Ignavibacteria > Ignavibacteriales > Melioribacteraceae > Stygiobacter. The sequence continues at coordinate 20,076 of CAZEDR010000005.1, forward strand.
GAAGCGTCCAGATAAAAATCTTTGTTCACAACATAAAATCCCACTCGCAGCAATGAGTAGAGCGAGAGCAGAAACATGAGAAGCCAAAAAGTAGTTTTGGAATTAACTGGTAGGAACCCTAAAAACCTACTTACTTTTCTTTTTAGATAATTCACTTAACATCTTTCATTTTATTGATTCAAAAATACAAAGAGACTTTATCTAATTCTTTCTTCAAAAGGGATTATTAAAAATATTACTTGAATCTTTGAATTAACCGATGCATCTTATATTCATCAATAAGGAGTTGTTATGAAAAGCAACGTAGGTGGAATAGATAGGATCGTTCGTTTTGTTGTAGGTATAGCTATTGTGGTTGCCGGACTAGTCTTCCAAAGCTGGTGGGGACTTGTAGGCATTATACCAATATTTACAGCAGCAATTAACTGGTGCCCGCTATATTTACCATTCGGGCTTTCTACATGTAAAACCCCGGAAGTAAAAAAATAATTATTGTTTGGAGGGCTCTTTAGCTCTCCAAATTATTTCATTCCCACCAAATCTGCCCTTTGGACTTATGGTTCATCTTTTTATATTGCGGTAAAGGAATATTAAAAGACCTAAGTGGCAAAAAAAACTTTCTCTCTTATAAGCGATTACGAACAAGTAACGGGGATTAATATAATAATCCACCAATTTCTTGATAATGAAAATGTTGAAGCACACATAGGCAATGGTGTGGAAATTTGTTTGACGGAAGCGTTAAATAACGTAATAAAACATAGCTACAAAGGGGAACAAAATCATAAAATTGATGTAAACGTAGCTGTAGATGAAAAGATGTTGGAAATCCAAATTGTTGATGAAGGGGAGAGCCGGGAAAATTTGGAAATTAAGGAGCTGGACTTTGATCCCGAAGATATTAACGCATTGCCGGAAAGCGGAATGGGACTCTACATTATCAAACAATTAATGGATGAACTAGACTATTACAAACTGAATGGAAAAAACTACTTCGTTCTTCGCAAATACCTTATTTAAGCCTTCTACCAATCATTATGCTACTCATTTGAGATCAATACTGCTTCTACTTTTATTCTGCACTGTTGCAGCTAATGCTCAAGATACAATTCGCAGTCAAGTTTTTAAGGATGATTTACCACGAAGACATGCAATTATTAAAGCCAAGTATCCTTCTTATACTCTTATAGCCGGTTATGTGTTAACATCGGATGCGAACCGGGGCGATCCATTTGCTCAGCACGAACTTGGTATCAGATATTTAATGGGAAGCGGCTTTCCAAAAGATACAGTAAAAGCAATCTACTGGATTCGCAAAGCGGTCGATCAAAATTTACCTGCCGCACGATTTAATTATGGAATATTATTATATAATGGCATTGGTGTACCCTGGAGTCCTTTTGACGCATATCTAAATTTTAAAATTGCGAGCGAAGCCGGGTTGGCGGAATCTCAATTTGCACTTGGATTATTGTACACAGATAATTTAACAATTACCAGAGATTATGGAAAAGCGTATAAACTTTTTAGGCAAGCTGCAGATTCGAAATATGAACCCGCTAAAACAGCACTTAAGCAAATGTTGAAATCGGGATTCATTCCGCCGAACGATTCTACATTTATTCCAATTTCAAGAAAGAAAGATGAAACGGCGCAAGTATTAAATCCAAATTGGGATCTGGATTATTATGATTTTGAAAAAGAGGACAAGGATACAAGTACCGCTTTTATAAAAGAGATTCTAGGCAGCAAAAAAAGTGAGTTTAAGAAATATCTCGGAATTGAGAGTTTTGATTCGACAAAAGTAGATACTTCTTCCGCCGCACTACTCGATTTTGCGGCCAACAATGGAAGTCCCGAAGCATTGCTTCTGGTTGCGCGAAGTTACGAGAAGGGAATCAGTTTTAAGAAAGATATGGCAAAAGCAGCAGCGTTTTATCTAAGAGCAAACCGCTTAGGTTCCTTCAAAGCTGGCGAAGCGCTTTACAAACTTGTACAGAATGAAAGTTTTGTGAACACACTTAAGAACAAAGTAAATCAAGGTGATGCCGAAGCAATGTATGCGTGGGCGGCAATTACAGCTCTAGGTTACAGCAACGAGATTGCAACTCAGCAAGCACTCGATTTCTTGAAAAAGGCAGTTGATAAAAAGCATATTCCTTCCATGATTGAACTTGGATTGTTATACATGAACGGAACGTTGGTTGAGAAGAATAAAGAGAAAGCTTTTTCCTTTTGGCAAATGGCAAAAGAACAAGGAAGTAGAGAAGCGGAAATAAGAATTGCATTTGCTAATGTTTTAGATAATGTTAGTGGCAAAGACCTTTCCAGCGAAATAAAAACTCTGCAAACACTTTCTGCCGAAGGATCCGTCTTTGCACAGACAGCTTTGGCTTACTGTTACGAAAAAGGAATTGGAGTTGAAGAAGATAGAGGAATTGCTGTTAGAATGTATAGAAGCGCTTCGCAGCGCGGCAATCAATCGGCATTCAATTCATTGAAAAGAATGTATGATGAACTTCGACCGGAAGATGAGACTTATAAAATTTTTGAAGCAGCTCAGTGATTTTTTAAAACTATAAAAGTAATATCATCGTTTTGAAGAGCGGTACCGCGGAAACCGGCAACTGCTCTTAGTAAAGCATTTTTAATCTCATCGGCAGATTTATCGGAATTGTTAGATATAATTCTTTTCAAATTTTCTTCACCAAATTGATCTCTCATAATGTTCATTGCCTCTGTTACACCGTCGGAATACATAAAGACAATATCATTCGCTTCCGGTTTAATAGATGCTTCTTCAAGAGTCTTTTCAAAAATTCCTTTGTCGTTTAGTCCTATTCCTAAGCCGGTTGTGTTCAAAATTTCAAATTCTTTCTTATCCGACTTATACCAGATAACCGGCAAATGTCCGGCGCGTACAATTCTCATACTTCCATCTTTTTCAATTGAAGCTAAAGACATAGTTAGAAAAAATTCACGTCTAAGGTTTTTTGAAAAATATTTTTTTAGATCTATTATAATTTCTTTTACGTCGATCAAACTGTTAAGTAGTTGATGTAGAATTGATTGTACTCTAACCATATATAGAGCCGCAGCCATTCCTTTACCGGAAATATCACCAACAGTTAAATAGTATTTTCCATTCTGCTCAATAACATCAAAGTAATCGCCGCCAACTTCTCGTGCCGGTTCGTAATAAGTAGCTATTTCGTAATTGAAAACAGCAGTTGGATGTTTGGGAATCAAATCGCTTTGAATTTTGCGGGCAACGTCAAGCTCACCCTTTGCGGAAAGCTTATCGGCAAGTTCAAATGCGAGCAACAAATTCACAATGATAAAAGCGAGAAGTAGGTATCCATCATTGGGTGAATAATAGCCCACAACAAAAAACAGTAATGCTGCTATGTAAAAAATTCTTCTGCCGGGGGTTAATTTTAGAATGAAAGCGTTGAAGAGGGAACGGATAAAAATAAGACCGCGTACAAACCGATTTTTATGCTGGTCCGGTTTAGGAATATCGTTAGCGAAAAATTCGTAAACCTCGCCGGCCTCTTTTTTTATTAATCGCTCAATCTCTTGATAGCTTAAATCGCTTGTGTAGAGATCAAAAATTCGCTTTATCGGATTTCCCATCAGTATTCAGTTTCTGTTTTAGACGGCTCAAATATTCTTTGGTTGTAAATTAAACTTTTTGGCTTCATTTGCACTAAACACACCTTTTTTTTGTTTTACATTTATGAATATGAACTTTCTATTCAAATGGTTAAGGAGTAATGAATACTTTGATAATCATACCACTGTTTCCTATTTTTGGACGCGAATAAATACAAGGATAAATAGTCTTAAATGACAGAATATAAATCACTTATCTGGAAATCACTTTTATTTGTAGTGATGTCCTTTGTAATAATTGCCGGAATTACTTTTCCAATCGTTCCTCAGCCAAAAGTATGGTATGAGTTTCCCGTAATTCCGGGTTTGGAAGAGAAGGCAAAGATTATCTTTTTCCATGTGCCAACAGCCTGGCTTTCCGTATTAGCTTTTATGATGGCCATGATTTATGGAATCCGCTACCTAAGAAACAAAAACATTGATGACGATTCCAAATCCTCCGCAGCTCTTCAGTTAGGAATGATGTTCACGATTTTAGCAACAATAACCGGCTCAATTTGGGCTAAATTCACTTGGGGTGCTTTCTGGCATTGGGATCCTCGCGAAACTAGCATTTTTATCCTTCTATTGATTTATGGTTCATTACTTGCGTTACGTTCGGCTGTTGAGAATGAAGATAAACGTGCGCGCCTTTCAGCTGTTTATTCAATTATTGCGTTTTTAACTGTTCCATTCTTCATTTTTATAATGCCGAGAATTATGGTTGGACTTCACCCCGGCTCAATGGAATTGGATCCAAACACCGGTCAAGTTGTACAAGGAACCAGTCCGGTTATAGACTTTAAAATGAATGCCAATATGAGAATCGTCTTTTTCACCTCTTTGTTCGCTTACACGATTCTTTATTTTTGGATGTACAAACTCAGATACAAAGCAATTATCATTAAAGATAAACTCTCTAAAAAATAGGTTGAGGTTAATTTGGAAGGTGGATTAGTAAGTTTTCTCGAAAAAAATTCCATATACATTGTAATGTTTATAGTGCTTGTAGTTTGGCTGGGCATTTTTTTGTTCATGCAGAACACAGACAAACGTTTGAAAGAAATCGAAAAAGAGTTGGGTGAGGGTCACTCGGCTAAGAAGGAGAATTAAATGAAAAACAAATATATGTTCGGCGGTGCCATCATTGTTGTATTTCTTGGTGTGATGATTTACTTATTCACACAAACAAATATTCAATATGAAAGCAGTTTCTCTAAAGTTGCTCAATCGGGAAAGACAATAAAAGCAACCGGGGTTTGGGTTAAGGAAAAGAGTTTCCAAGTTGATAAAGCGAAAGACATATTTTCGTTTTATATGAAGGATACTCAAGGTAACGAAATGCGCGTTCTTTATCATGGAACGATGCCAAACAATTTCGAATCCTCAACAAGCGTTGTTGTTACCGGTAAATACAATGCGGGCGCATTTCATGCAACCGATATTCTCACAAAATGTCCATCCAAGTATCAAGAGAAACCCGTTCAAAATGCTAATTCTTAATTAGCAGATTAGGAGCTTAAATGATTGGCAATATTATTCTTACGTTAGCATTCCTCTCCGGAATGTTTTCTGTTGTAATGTACTTCCTAACCTTTAAAGGTTATAAAAATACACTTTCACTTGCACGTGTTGGCTACCATGCTACTGCAATTTTTGTTCTTGCAGCTTCTGCACTTTTATTATACTCAATACTCACCCATCAATATCAATACAAGTATGTTTACGATTACAGCGGAAGCAACATGGCAACCGGAATGCTGATGGCTACTTTCTGGGCCGGACAAGAGGGCAGTTTTATGCTCTGGACATTCTTCACAGCAGTAATTGGATTAATTTTGTTAGAGTATACATCCAAAAGAGGCGATCTTGAACAGCGAGTGATGATGGTCTTTACGTTAGCACTAACCTTTTTATTAGCAATGGTTAGCCCGCTTCTTAAGTCGCCATTCAATTACATCTGGTCGCAGCAAGATTTTCTTGATCTGAAAAATATTAATCAATCACTTCTGAGTTTGCCTGCGCTTCAAAGTTTTGTATTTACCGATCCTCAATCCAACAAGAGTTTTATTCAGATGGGTAAGGAACTGCACGCAACTCTCGTTGCAAATAATATCTCTATAAGTGATTTTATCATTCAAGGAAAAGGATTGAATCCATTGCTACAAAACTTTTGGATGCAGATTCATCCTCCAATCTTATTTATTGGTTTCTCAATGTCTGCAGTTCCATTTTCATTTGCGGTAGCAGCAATTATAAAGAATGAATACCGCGATTGGGTAAAGCAATCATTACCTTGGCTTTTAGTCTCTATGTGTGTTCTTGGTTTCGCAATTATGCTAGGCGGCTATTGGGCTTACAGTATACTTGGATGGGGCGGTTACTGGGGATGGGACCCGGTTGAAAATTCTTCACTCGTTCCTTGGATTGTTGGCGTTGCCGGAATTCATACGATGTTGGTCCAAAAGAAAACTCAAGAAAAAGGGGGCGGCAGCCGGTTTGTAAAAACCAATCTGATCTTGAGCATTATGACATTTGTTCTTGTTCTCTATTCGACTTTTTTAACAAGAAGCGGAATTTTAGGAGATGCATCGGTTCACTCTTTTGTTGATCCGGGAATGGCTGTTTATCTCTTCTTGTTGGTTTTCCTAAGCATTTTTACAATTATGGGAATTGGCGGTGTAATTTATAGATGGAAATTCTTAACCGAGAATTTTACTTTTGAAGAAAATATACTTTCAAGAGAACTAGCGCTCTTCACCGGTTCTGTTGCTTTGATCGCATCCTCAATAATTATCTTAGCCGGAACATCTGCGCCAATCTTCGGCACAACAGTACAAATCAGTTTTTACAATGAGTTAACCCTCCCGATTGCGATCATTATCGGATTGGTAAATGGTCTAAGCATTCTTCTTAAGTGGAAGACGAATGACGGCAGAACACTTTGGAAACAATCCAGATTTGCTGTAATTGCTGCGTTAGTTTTAACTCTGCTTATGGTTGTAATCGGCGGACTAAATGAACCAATGCTAATAATCTTAGCTCTCTCTTCTTCCTTTGCATTATTTGTGAATGGTGAGATAGCATGGAAAATTTTTAAAGGTAAGAAAACATATCTTGGTGCATATATAGCTCACATTGGAATTGCATTGTTTTTAATCGGTGTTCTTGCAACTGCCGGTCATTCTCAACAGCAAAAAGTTGATCTCGTTAAAGGTGAAAAAGTAAATGTACTTGGCCACGATTTAACTTTTATTGGCTACGAACCTTTTGAAGCCGGAACTAAATACCGCTTCAATGTTAAGGTAGAAAAAGGTGGAACAGAGCGCATAATTTCTCCGGTCATGTTCATATCGGATTTTAATAACAGTCTTATGCGAGAGCCCGATATATTAGTTGGACTGACAAAGGATTATTATATAGAGCCGGTTAGTTTTGAAGATGGAACGCAAACAGCAGAAGGTGGAACAAGTGTTATAATGAAAAAAGGTTCTTCCTACAATTTTAACGGTACCGAAATTTTCTTCAATCAATTCAATCTGCCAAAAGATATGAGTGCTATGACGGCAGGAGGTACATTTAGAATTGGTGTATCTTTAACGGCCAAACAATATGGTAAAGAATATCAGCTCGAACCATATATGGAAAATTCCGGCCAAGGTCCGGTTTATAATGCAGATGATGAGCCAAAGTTAAATTTGAAAGCAAATATTAAATCTATGAACGCATCTAATGCAGAAGCTGAATTAGTATTCTCTTCAATTAACGGAGGAGCTCAAACTCAAGTTACCCAAAAAGAAACTTTGAGTATTGAAGCAAGCGTTAAACCTTTTATTGGTCTTGTTTGGCTTGGTGTTTTAGTTTTAGTAGCCGGTTTTCTAACGGCAGCCTTCAGAAGAACGAAGGAATCTGTTGTATAAAATTCTGGGAATTTTAGATGAGATTATCGCGAATGACCCCTCAAAGTTGAGGGGTTTTTTGTTTTTCTGCACTTAGAAGTTTTTAAATCAGCGTCCTATTTTGAGATTTATTCATGCCAAGCTCATTTTTAGCTCAATTTCTTAATCCAAATTGACCATTCTAATAAGACTGAGTATCTTCTTGACGAAAAGATGCGAATTCAGACCGCAAACGAAGTTTTCTCCCCCACTTATTAATAGTTTAAGATGAATCATTTTTAACAGCAATATCAAAATGAAACAAATCCACTTTTCACCCTCTCAAAAATCATTTGTTTTTAGTCCAAAAACAAAATATTTAATGGCACTCCAGTTGCAAACATCCCTACAAACAATTTCAACAAGGGAGAAAGTAACAGTGAAAAAATCTACAACAGCAATAGCTAGGATGCTTCTTGCAATACTACTGATTGCATCTTTCAATATCTCCGTCTTTGGCCAAAAGGTTACAGGCGTGAAGAAAGTTATGGATCATACGAGTATAGCTCGTGTTAGCACTTATACAGATGGTGTTACCATTACTTATACAAATCCATATACAAATAACTCTCAGTCAACATTTGCGGGTGCATTCGACGGAACTTTGAATTCTGTAGCAAAGAAGTTCTATTGCATCGATTTATCGCACAATTTAGCAATGAACGAAGATTACTGGGACGAAGGAACAACACCTTCTAAAGTAACGTATGTGCTAAACCACTATTATCCTTTATTTACAAGTTATAGTGGAAAATTGAGCAATAATAAAGAAGAAGCAGCTGCAGTTCAAGTTGCAATTTGGCATTTTATGGATAATGTTGATGCCAATACGGTTACTAATTCAACAATTAAAAACCGCGCACTAGCAATTATTGCTGATGCAGAATTAAATCATGCTAACGTAAATCCTTTACAAACATTACAAATTATTCCGGCTACTCAATCAGTTCCTCAAGGCAGCCCGGCTACATTCATTGTAAAGGCCATTTCATTATTAGGAACGCCGGTATCAGGATTAACGATTACATTATCAACAACTTCAGGTACACTTAGCACAACATCTATTACAACCGGTGCTAATGGAGAAACCGCTCCAATTACTCTTAATAATAGCGCTACTGGCATTTCAACAGTAAAAGCAAAAGCTATAGTTGAAGTTCCTCAAGGTACAAGATATGTTCATAAAAACTCTCCGGATGCAAAACAAAAATTAGTACTAGCTACACCGGCAACGGATGAAAAAGAAGTAACCTCCACTATAGAGTTTACAGCATGCTTAAATAAGATTGGCGATTTTGTATGGCATGATAAAGATGCAGATGGTATTCAAGATTCCGGCGAGCCTGGAATTTCCGGCGTTTTAGTAGAACTACTTAATTCTGCGGGAAGTTTTCTTGCTTCTACGACAACAAATGCAAGTGGTTACTATGAATTTGCAAACAAGGCAAGCGGTACCTATAAAGTAAGAGTTGCAGCTTCCAACTTTGCAAGCGGCGGAGTTCTTTATAGTACAGCACAAACAAAATGGTATGCAACAAAAGTTAATCAAGGTTCAGACGACACAAAAGACAGCGACGCAGCATTAAACGGATCAGTCTCAGTTACACTTTCTTGTGCTGACAACTTAACAATAGATTTCGGTTTCTATAAAACTTGTGTAACACTTACAAAGACAGCAGATAAACAAACAGCAAAACCAGGCGAAGTAATTACTTATACATTAACTACAGTTAACTGTGGCGATATTCAATTACACGGCGGCGTTGATTTAGTTGATGCGATGTTAGGTATCAATCAAAACTTTGTTCTTGATCCTGGCGCAACAAAAGTAGTTACAAAAACTTACACAGTTAAAGCTACAGATTGCGGTAACTTAGTCAACAATGCAACAGCTACCGGTCATCCGGTTGATGGTTCTGCAAGCGTAGTTTCTACAGCAACATTTACAGTAGTAATTGATTGCAAAGCTTCTTTAGGTGACAAAGTTTGGAAAGACGCAGATAAAGATGGTATTCAAGATGCCGGCGAACTAGGAGTAGCGGGTGTAACTGTAAAATTATATACATGCGCAGATGTTTTTGTAGCTTCAACAACTACAGACGCTAACGGCAATTATTTATTCAACGATCTTACTGCCGGTGATTATTATGTAGTATTCGTAAAACCAAACGGAATGGTATTCACAACTCAGAATGCTGGTTCAGATGATGCAAAAGATTCTGATGCAGATATTACAACTGGAAAAACAATTTGTACAACATTAGCAGTAGGCGAAACAGATTTAACATGGGATGCTGGCGTTTATGATGCAGCAAGCACTTGTGATTTATCTAAGTTTACAACTTATACTCAAGGCGGATGGGGAAGTCCATCTAATAGTCAACCTGGTTCAATTAGAGACGCTTACTTTACTTCGGTTTACCCAAGCGGCCTAACAGTTGGTGGAAACTTTACAATAAAATTAACATCCGCTCAAGCAGTTGAAGATTATATCCCTGATGGCAGCACACCAACAGCATTAACACAAAACTACGTTAACCCAACTTCTAACATTTCTGTTTTAGCCGGTCAAGTTGTAGCAATGCAATTAAACGTAGATTATTCGGCAGCCGGTTATTTAGGAGCTACTTCTTATAATCTTGGTTCACTGAGCATTCTTTCGGGTCCATTCTCTGGAATGACAGTTGACCAATTCTTGGCTATAGCCAACAGCGCATTAGGCGGAGCTTCTACTTCTTATTCATTAAGCGCAATTAACGATGCTGCAACTGCTATAAACGAAAACTTTGATAACGGTACAGTAAATAAAGGCTACTTAGGATGCGACGCACCAAAAGCTTCTATTGGCGACAAAGTATGGGAAGACACAGATAAAGATGGTATTCAAGATGCAAACGAACTTGGCATAGCCAACGTAACAGTGAAATTATATACATGTGCAGATGTTTTAGTTGCAACAACAACTACAAACGCAAGCGGTGTTTATTCATTCACTAATCTAACACCTGCTGATTATTATGTATTATTTACTGCACCAGCCGGTTATACAATTACATTAAAAGATGCTGGTTCCGACGATGCAAAAGATTCTGATATAGATGCTGCAACCGGAAAGACAATTTGTACAACCTTATCTCCTGGCGAAAACGATTTAACATGGGATGCCGGTATGTACAAAACTCCAGCTTCTATTGGCGACAAAGTATGGGAAGACACAGATAAAGATGGTATTCAAGACAATGGTGAAAATGGAA
>CAZEDR010000006.1:0-8883 GCA_964510975.1 uncultured Melioribacter sp.
GTTTGATTGCTATTAAAGACTGTATGGGTGCACAAAAAGATGAAACTGTTTTAATTGTTACTGACGAGTTTAAAAATAAAATTGGCTATGCACTTTATAAGAATGCTAAAGAATTAGGCCACGAAGCTGTTTATTTGGAATTCAAATCCCGCGAAATGCATGGACAAGAGCCGCCTAAGCAAATTGCTGAAATGATGAAACTATTTGATGTTGTACTTTGCCCTACGGCAAAATCTCTAACACATACTAACGCAAGAAGGAACGCTTCAGCTTTAGGTTCTCGTATTGCTACATTTCCCGGTATTACAGAAGAAATTATGATTCGCGGATTAAATGCCGACTATCATAAAATTGCTGCGTTAACTATAAAATTACAAGAAATTCTAAATCATGTAAAAGAAGTTCGGGTAACCTCTTCGCTTGGAACAGATATTACTATGAATATTGCCGGAAGAAAAGCGCTTCCTAGCAAAGGCTTATTCCATAAAAAAGGGGAGAGCGGAAACTTACCAACCGGTGAGGCTTACATTGCACCAATTGAAGGTAAATCCAATGGAGTTTTCTTTGTGGACGGCTCTATGGCTGGAATAGGAGTAATTAAGGGTAAGCCAATAAAGATTGAAGTAGTAGATGGATATGCCGTAAACGTAACCGGTGGACCGCAAGCAAAGAAATTGGATGAAACTCTTACAAAGTATGGCAATCTTGCCAGAAATATTGCCGAATTCGGTATCGGTACTAATGATAAAGCAAAACTGAGCGGTATTCTACTTGAAGATGAGAAAGTAATGGGCACAATTCACATTGCGCTCGGGGATAATAAATCTATGGGAGGAAATGTTGATATTCCTATCCATCTGGATGGTGTTGTTAAGAAACCAACAGTCTATTTTGACGAAAATATGATAATGAAAGCCGGAAAGCTGATAATTTAGGCCGAAATTTTTGAGTACTTTCAATTTGTAAAGACAGTTCGGTTTTCATTATATTTGCGGCTCAAAAAACAAGCCATATATGAAAATCCTGAACAACCTTAACACAGAACAACTACAAGCGGTTGAGTACAATGCCGGACCACACATGATAGTAGCTGGAGCCGGTTCCGGAAAAACTCGCGTTTTAACGTATAAAATTGCTTATTTAATCGAAAAAGGGGCAGAATCTTCTTCTATACTCTCTTTAACTTTTACAAACAAGGCTGCCAAAGAAATGAAAGAGAGAATCAAATCTCTCATTGGCAAAAAAGCCGATGAACTCTGGATGGGAACATTTCACTCCGTTTTTTCAAGAATTCTTCGGGTTGAATCTGACAAAATCGGGTATCGTTCAAATTATTCTATCTATGATAGAGAAGATTCCGTCTCGTTGGTCAGTAATATCATCGCCAACCTTAACATAAATTTAGAATCAATTACTGCAAATGGAGTTCAGCATAAAATCAGTTTCTTAAAGAATCAGATGATTATGCCGCAAGATTTCGAAAAGTCCTCTGGTTTAACTACAGCTGATAAAAAATTTGCTGAAGTTTATACCGAATACAACAAGCGTTTATTCGAAAATAACGCTATGGATTTTGATGATTTGTTGCTTAAGCCTATCCAGCTTTTTAAGGAGAATGAAAAAGTTCTTAGCAAGTACAAAAAAATATTCAAATATATTTTGGTGGATGAATATCAAGATACGAACATTGCTCAATATGAACTTCTAAAATTATTGAGCCCGTTAAAAGATAAAGTTTGTGTTGTTGGAGACGATGCTCAGAGTATTTACAGTTGGCGCGGTGCAGAAATTAAGAACATGCTTAATTTCAAAAAGGATTTTGTTGGCGCCAAAATATTTAGATTAGAGCAGAACTACCGTTCTACAAAAATGATTCTCGCAGCCGCAGATTCTGTTATCAAAAATAATACGGGGCAAATTCCGAAAACCTTGTGGACGGAAAACGCAGAAGGTGAGCTCTTAACTCTCATCAAAGCAACAGATGAAAAAGATGAAGCATATCAGATCGCAAAGAAGATTAAAAAAGAAGTAACTACTAAAAAACTTTCCTTAAACGATATTGCAATTTTATATCGACTGAATTCACAATCAAGAGCGCTGGAAGATGCTTTGCGTCGTGATAAAATTCCATACAAGATTATCGGCGGTGTTGAATTCTATAGAAGAAAAGAAGTAAAAGATGTTTTAGCTTATCTAAGAGTGTTGGCTAATTCTAATGATGAAGAAAGTTTACTCCGTATTATGAATTTTCCGCAGCGTGGTATCGGCAATACATCAATTACTAAAATGATTGCCTTTGCAAGAAAACTAAACTTATCGTTATTCAAAACAATGATGCGTGTGTTTGAAGTAATCGAAGTAAAAGAACGCATCCAGAAAAATGTAAAGCAGTTCAGATTGCTTCTTGATAAATATATTGAGCTGAAAGAAAAATTATCTATTGGAGAATTAACTTCTGCTTTACTTGACGAGCTTGGAATTCTCCGTATATATAAAGAAGAGGGGAGTTCAGAATCGATGTCACGTTACGATAATATTCAAGAATTGGTTTCTGCTGTTCATGAATATGGCAAGTCAAATCCAAAAGCAACTCTTGAAGATTTCCTAGCAGAAGTATCATTGATAGCCGGTGTAGATCAATATGATGAAAAAACTCACTCAGTTACTTTGATGACCGTTCATAGTGCAAAGGGATTGGAATTTCCTATTGTGTTTGTTACCGGTTTGGAAGAAGACATATTCCCGCTAAGCCAGCGCTTCGATCAAGATTCCAAAATTGAAGAGGAGAGAAGATTATTCTACGTGGCAGTTACCAGAGCAAAAGAAAAAGTATATATAAGTTACGCGCGTTCAAGATATAGATTCGGAGAAGTTGCTTATCAAAGCAAATCAAGATTTCTGGAAGAGATTGATGATTCAACTTTCGAAGAAATGGACGGATCCGGAACAAAGAAAGCCGGCAGACGAAAAAAAGTTTACTTCGATGAATTTTATCAAGAGAGTTTTGAAGATTTTGATCAAGACAGAAGATCGTTACGTGTTGGAAGTAGAGTTACGCATCAAGTGTTTGGTATCGGCAAGATTCAACAAATCGTTGGAACCGGAGATACTCAACGCGTAACAATTGCATTTGAAAAAGTTGGAATTAAACAGTTGTTGACAAAGTTTGCGAATTTGAAATTGGTTTAACTATCTAAATAAACAATAGGAGTAAGTGTAATGAAGATCGGTGTATTGACAGGTGGAGGGGATGCCCCCGGATTAAATGCAGTAATTCGCGCGGTTGTTCGCAAATGTATTGCTAATGGTCACGAACTAGTTGGTATTCGTGAAGGATGGAGAGGAATTCTTGAAAATAAATATGATGTACTTGATAGAAATTCCGTATCCGGTATTCTACATCGCGGTGGAACAATTTTAGCAACATCAAGAACCAATGTTTACAAAGTTGAAGACGGCGAAGCAAAGGTTATTAAGAATATGAAAGACAATGGAATTGATGCGCTGGTTGCTATTGGAGGTGAAGATACTTTAGGAGTTGCTTCCAAACTTGCTAAAGCTGGTGTTAAAATTGTAGGTGTTCCAAAAACAATTGATAATGATTTAAGCGCAACTGATTTTACGTTTGGTTTTGATACAGCAGTAAATGTTGCAACTGAAGCCATCGACAGATTACATACAACTGCTGAATCTCATAACAGAGTAATTGTAGTTGAAGTAATGGGACGCCACGCCGGATGGATTGCTGCTTATTCCGGAATAGCCGGCGGTGCAGATATTATCCTTGTCCCGGAAATTCCATACGACATAAATGAAGTATGTAGTATTATTCGCCAAAGACATGAAGGCGGAAAGAGCTTTAGTATTGTTGTTGCTTCCGAAGGTGCAGTAGCAAAAAAAGTTGATGGTGATTCTGAAATGGTATTGCAAGATCAAAAATTGGATTCATTCGGTCATGTTCGTTTAGGTGGAATTGGAACTTTCTTAGCTGAAGAAATTGAAAAAAGAACCGGTTATGAAACAAGGTCTACAGTGTTAGGACATATTCAACGTGGAGGCACACCAACAGCATTCGATCGCGTACTTGGAACCCGGCTTGGTTTCTGTGCCGCTGAGTTAGTTGAAACCGGGAAGTGGGGATATATGGCTGCACTGAAAGGTACTTCTGTTGGTCCAGTGAAGTTAGAAGAAGCTACCGGAGAATTGAAAACTATAGATTTACAGTTGATGGAAGTTGCAAAAACTTTCTTTGGTTGAGAAATGAGTTGCTGAGTTACTTAGTAGCTGAGTGCCTTAGAAAAAATGTTTTGATTTATTAGCCGCACATTGTTGCGGCTTTTCTGTTTCATAAAAAATGTTTCTTCAGCACTAAGAATCTTTTCTTTTTTATTTTTGCCTACTGCCTACTGCCTACTTGTGATTTTCAATAACTCGTAATCAGATTGTGCTCTCCAGTATTTTCTTTTAACAAAAAATTATCTTGACAAAGAAGACACAGAACATTATTTTGCTTACAGTATCCAGCCGATATAAATAAAGTGCAACTAAAGCTATTTTATAATGGATAAATGAAAACTGTGTTACAGTTTCAAAAAGTTGCTACTATTAAAACCAGCCGAAAAAAGAAAATCAGCCGAGATTTATTATAATATTTTAAATATCTGAGAGGGTGTTTATGAAAAACAAATTAACTGTTTTAGCGATTCTTGTTTTATTTATTACCGGAATGAGTTTTGCTCAAGTTACTACTCCCACCGTCACTGCCCCATTACATAACGCTGTTGGAGTTTCAATTGTGCCTACTTTTAGTTGGTCTTCTGGTGGTACTTATGTTATTGAAGTCTCTACTAGTGCTACTAGCTGGATAGCACCAGATTTAGTATACACATCAACGGTGGCCGTTGCATCTGGACATACAATTCCAGAGGCATCCAAACTTTCTAATGGCGTTACATATTATTGGCGTGCAGTTGCTGGTGCTGGTACGGGAACTTTTACAACTGTTTTATCTGCAATGCCTTATTTAAGTTATCCTTCTAATGGCGCTATTCTAAGCGGAACAACTACAATATTTTCTTGGAACACCGGTGTAGCTGGATTAAAGTATTATTTACAAATTGCTTTAGATGCAGCTTTTACATTATCTGTTCCTGGAATTGGCTCTGTTGATGCCGCAAATACTACTAATACTTATTATTCCTTTAACAATAATGTCTTTGCAAATGGTACACCTTATTATTGGAGAGTGATTGCAAAGAATATTGCGGGAACTGTTGTTTATAATTTCTCAAACACATGGCAATTTAGTACACCTGGATTACCAACTCCTTATGCCTCATATCCAACCGGAAATGTTTCTATTTATAACAATCCGCCAAGTTTATATTGGTATTTGGATTCTTATGTACCACAAGTAACAGAGTTTGATGTTCGTTATTCATCGACCTCGGCTATTGCATGCCAAGCTGTTGTTAGCGGGAATGCAGTCGATGCGACTGATGGATACTTCTCGACTTCAAGCACAAGTTGGTTTACAACAATTCCTTTTGCGCTTACACCTGGAGCTACTTACTACTGGCAAGTAGCATCTAAAGCAGGCACTTCTGTTTCCACATTTTCAACAGTTTCAAGTTTTAGCGTATATGGTAGTTCAACCTTTTTAATTTGCTATCCAAGTTATCCTACTAGCGGCACTACTGTTGCAAGTCAACCAACTTTTTATTGGTATGCAAATGCATACGCTCCTATACTATATTATCAGTTACAAATTTCAACTGGAACGGGTGCTGGTTTTGCAGGTGGAATTATTGGAGCTCTTACAAAAACAAATCTAACATCAAATTCATATACTTATACAGCAGGCGAATCTGCCAACTTTGTAGCTGGAACAACATATTACTGGAGAGTTAGCGGTGGTTATGCTTCAGGCGTTTTTGGTCCATTCTCTGCAGAGGGTAATTTTGTTTATCCAACAAGTAGTTCTTCTACTGTTTCTGTTGCAACACCTTATCCTGTAGCTCCAACAGCAGGTTCGGTAGTTAATGTTACAAATCCAACTTTAAGCTGGTATGCATATTCAACAGAACCTTTGCAGTTTAGAGTTACTTGGGCTACAAATCCAGCTTTGAATGGTGGTACAGGAACATTTGTTACTGCTGTTGGAACAAGTGGTTGGATTAATTCAACCTCATTTATTCTAGGTGGATTAACAGCAGGTGCAACATATTACTGGCAGGCTCAATCTCGTTTGGCTACAACTCCAGCTTCAACTAGTGCTTGGTCTACGGTAGCTTGGTTCACAACAGCAGCCGGTTCTGCATCGGTGGTACCGTTAGCAGGAAGCCCGATTAATGGAACCCCGATTAACAACACTAATGCAACGCTTTCTTGGATTTTACCTACAAAGAGTACGTCATCACTCAAATATGAAGTTCAATACTCAAAGAAAGCTGATTTCTCTGACGCAGTTTCAGTAAGAGACTTAGATAAGCCGAATGTTGAAGTAAAGAACTTAGATAAGGATGCTGTTTATTATTGGAGAGCTTCTTCAACAACAAATAGTGGAATAACATCGAGCTACTCAGCCCCAACATCATTTAGTACGGGTGCAACCGTTACTGCAATTGGAAATAGGGAACAAGTGCCAACCCAATTTGAGTTATCACAGAATTATCCCAATCCGTTTAATCCGTCTACAGTTATAAGCTATCAACTTCCTACTAGCAGTTTTGTTACATTAAAAGTGTACGATATGCTTGGTAGAGAAGTGAAAACTTTGGTTAGTAAAGAAACTGCTGCTGGAAAATATTCGGTTGATTGGAACGGAGATGATAGTTACGGTAATAAAGTTGCAACCGGCGCATATGTCTACAGATTAACGGCAGGAGATTTTATTTCTGTTAAAAAGATGCTTTTAATCAAATAATTAATTCATACTAGATAATAATATGAGAAGGCTTAGTGCTTCAATTATGATTGTTCTAGTTCTGGCTGCTATTGGATTAGCTATCTATGCTTGCCATGACACATATTTTGCTTAGATGTTAAAATGAGGGTCTTCAAACTGAAGACTCTCATATTTTTTTCTTAATGAGGGTTTTGAAAAGAAAGAGGGTTTTATGAAAAAATATTTTTACTTTTTTGCCTTTTTAGTGGTTGGACTAACTAATATTTTTGCGCAAAATGCACCTACTTCTGCAAATAATGCTGTTCCTGGTACTGAGGACACATATTTGACAGTCAACTCAGGAGATTTCACTTTTAATGATCCGGTGGATGGAAATGGGTTTGCAAGTGTACTTATCGAAGCAATACCCGCCAATGGAATTCTTTTTAATGATGCACTTGTTAATGATAATGGAATATATGACATAGGAGAAGGATTGGCCAACGGAGCTGTTGTAACAATTGCTGATCTTTTAGGCGGTCAACTAATGTTCTTACCAAATCTTAATTTCAATGGAGCTGATTCATTCCAATTTGAGGTTAATGATGATGGCGGTGTACCAAATCAGTCTACAGGTAATTACATCATGACGCTTAATATTGCATCGGCAAACGATGCCCCAACAGCAGCAAACAGTGCCGTAACAACTAATAAAAATGTAGATAAAGTTTTTGCTGCTGGTGATTTTGGATATGCTGATATTGATGCTGATCTAATGAATCATGTGAGAGTTACTGTAATTCCTGGAGTTGGAACATTATACAACGATGCTAATTTGAATGGAATAGTAGATGGTGGAGAGGCATTAGCAAATGGAAATACTATTAGTTTAGCAAATATTACTGCTGGACGATTAAAATTCAAGCCAGTATTAAATGGCACTGGTACACCATACGCAACATTTACTTTTGATGTAAATGATGGTACAGTTTATTCAGCTAGTACATACACTATGGATATTAATGTTACCAATATCAACAATCCACCAACGGCTGCTAACAACACTGTAACAACTACAGAAGATGTAGATAAAGTTTTTGTAGCTGGTGATTTTGGATATGCTGATATTGATGCTGACCCAATGTCTTTTGTTAGGGTAACTGTTATACCTGGTGCCGGAACTTTATATAATGATGCTGATCTTGATGGAGCAGTTGATGGCGGCGAGGCATTAGCAAATGGTTCGACTGTAATTTTAGCAGATATTATTGCTGGTCAGCTAAAGTTCAAGCCAGTTGCCAATGCAAATGGTGCCGCATATGCAACATTTACTTTCGATGTTAATGATGGTACATCTTATTCAGTTGGTACATACACTATGACTATTAACGTTACACCAGTAAATGATGCACCAACTGCAGCGAATAGTACAGTAACTACACCCGAAGATGTAGATAAAGTTTTTGCATCTGGTGATTTTGGATATGCTGATATTGATGCTGATCCAATGTCATTGGTTAGAGTAACTGTTATTCCTGGCATCGGTACTTTATACAATGATGCTGATGTTGATGGAGCTATTGATGGAGGTGAAGCTTTAGTTAATGGCAATACAGTTAGCTTAGCAAATATTATTGCTAATCAGTTAAAGTTTAGACCAGTTGCAAATGCAAACGGAACACCATATACTACTTTTACATTTGATGTAAATGATGGTACAGTTTATTCTGCAACAACCTACTCTATGACTATTAATGTAACGCCAGTAAATGACGCACCAGTTTTGGCTTTAATAGAAGGAACAGCGCTTACGTACGTTTGGAATTCTACTCCAGTTGCTATTACTAGCACAGTTACAGCTACTGATATTGATGATACTAATTTAGAGGGTGCAACAATTTATATAAGTGCTGGTTTGGTCTCTGCTGATGATGTTTTAAGTTTTACACCGGCTAATGGAATTTCAGTGGCTTCTTGGACTCCAGCTACTGGTACTT
>CAZEDR010000006.1:8893-16364 GCA_964510975.1 uncultured Melioribacter sp.
TACTTTGGTACTTACCGGTACATCTAGCGTTGCAAATTATCAAGCGGCTTTAAGAAGCGTTACTTATTCTAATACAAATGCAACTTATACAGTTGGAAGTAGGACAATTTCATTTAAGGTTAGTGATGGCGATGTTGAAAGTACTCCAGTATCAAGAGTTGTTAATGTTGTCTTACCGCCTCCTACTTTAAGTTCTGTCTCTTTGCCAACGCAAGCAAATAATTCTGTAGGCGTTTCTATAGTGCCAACTATAAGATGGAATTCAGTTTGGGGTGCCGCAAGTTATACTGTTGAACTTTCCGATGACCCTACATTTGCTACTACTATACTGGATACGACTATTACACACACTGGTCACCCAGTGTTTCACAGTTATAAGTTCCATTACAATGAAAGACTAAGTAACTCTACATTATATTATTGGAGAGTAAAAGCTAATCATGCTAATACACTTTACAGTAGTAGCTTTTCTGGTTCATGGAACATAATTACAATAGCTCCAGCCAATCCGTACTTGACACATCCAGTCAATGGAGCAATTCTTTCTGGTAATACAACTTCCTTCTATTGGTATTCGGGTCAGGTAGGAGTTAAGTATTTATTCTATATAAGTTCTGATCCAGCTTTCCCAGGTGGTGGTGCTACAATTTTTGCTGATACAACTACAAACAATACAATTACCGTAAATAATAGTCTTTTCACTCAAGGTACTACTTATTACTGGATGGTTGTTGCAAAAACTATTACAGTAGGAGTTCCCGGTGTAGTTATAGATTACTCTAATCCTTGGCAATTTAGCATGCCGGGCTTACCGCAAGTAGTTGGTTATTATCCGGTTGGCGGAGTTACAATTTATAATAACCCTCCAACATTGTATTGGTACCCTTTAGGTTATAATTCAAAAGTTACTGATTATGTTGTAAGAATTAGAAAAAGTGCCGCTCCAAACCAAACTACTGAAGATGCACTACCTTTAAGTGCTGGTACTCAATGGGTATTTAGAACAAGTTCTATAAATACTTTTATTACGGTTCCAATAGCATTAGATGCTGGCGGAACATATTATTGGGATGTTGCTAGCTATGATGGAAGTACAACGATTAATGCCGCATATTTCACAAATAACGCCTCACCTGTAAATTCATTCGTTGTTTACGGCAATCCAACATTAATTGTAAGCTACCCAACATATCCAAGTGGTGGCGCAATAACATATACAACTACACCAACATTTTACTGGTATACTAACGTCTATTCACCAGTAATGTATTATCGATTACAAATAAATGATGATGCTACGTTTACAAATGCTGCGGAAGTTGATCATACAACTGCTATTCCAACGAACTCTTATACAATTACAAGTACAGAAGCTAGTGCATTAACAGCAGGCACAACATATTACTGGAGAGTTAGAGCATCATTGGACGGTTCAACTTGGAGTTCACCATGGTCAACCGGAGCTAGTTTTGTTCATTCATCAGCCACAACCGCCGCCAGTGTAGCAACGCCTTATCCAGCCACTCCGACTAGTGGAACAGTAGTTGGAAATACAAACCCTACATTAACTTGGTCTGTATATTCAGCAAGTCCTTTGCAATTTAAGGTAACCTGGGCAACCAACCCGGCATTTACTGGAGATACCTTCACTACAGAAGTTGACCACAGTGGATGGATGACATCGAATTCGTTCGTTCTTAGTGGTTTAACAGCTGGAGCTACATATTACTGGCAAGTAAAAGCAAGGTTAGCTACAACATTGGTAGAAGGTGCATGGTCAACTGTTGCATGGTTTACAACTGCAGCCGGTTCTGCTTCTGTAGTGCCGTTAGCTGGTAGCCCAATTAATGGAACTCCTATCAATAATACTAATGCAACTCTTTCATGGATACTTCCTACAAAGAGTACATCAACACTAAAATATGATGTTCAGTATTCTAAGCAAGCGGATTTCTCAGATGCTGTAACTGTAAGTAACTTAGATAAACCAAATGTTGAAGTAAAGAACCTAGACAAAAACTCGGTTTACTATTGGAGAGCAGCTTCTACTACCAACAGTGGTATTACATCAAGTTATTCAGCACCAACATCATTTAATACCGGTAAAACAATTACTGCAATTGAAGAAAAGGTTGAACAACCTCTTCCTACACAGTTCGAGTTATCACAGAATTATCCGAATCCATTTAACCCAACAACTTTAATCAGCTATGCTTTACCACAAAATGCTTTTGTCACTCTCAAAGTATATGATATGCTTGGTAGAGAAGTTAAAACATTGGTAAGCAAAGAAGTTGCTGCTGGAAGTTACTCTGTTAACTGGAACGGCGATGATAATTTTGGTAACAAAGTCTCAACCGGCGCTTATGTTTACAGAATTACAGCCGGAGACTATGTATCTGTTAAGAAGATGTTATTAATTAAATAATTGACAAGATAGAGAGTCGAGGTTAAAATGAGAAAACTCAGTGCTTCAATTATGATCATTTTAGTTCTGGCAGCAATAGGCTTAGCTCTCTATGCTTGCCATGTAACTTACTTTTCGTAATAGAAAGAAAAATAAGCTGTTAAATAAAAGGGTCGCTTCAAGTGACCCTTTTTTATATTAAAAATTACCTCCCTCAACACAACATTATTTCATCCTATTGATTATTTTTAAGAAGAGTAAATTATTACGCTAAATTCTTAGTGAAGAAGGATAAAGTGAAACAAAGCATAAAAAGCATTCTAGTTCTTCTATTGATAATGATTATTGTTAATTGTCAGCCGAGCATTCAGGCTGAACCGGAAATCTTTATTCGTTTTAATCAGGTTGGTTTTCGGCCTGATGATATTAAGACGGCTATAGTACTTTCAAATTATAAATTGGAAGGAAAACAATATTCAATTGTGAAAACTGGCCAAGATGATAAAGTACAGGCAACTTCTTTTGGCAAAAATATTGGCTCTTTTGGCACATTTAATTATTCATATCAAATTGATTTTTCAAATCTGAAAACACAGGGGGAGTACTACATTTCTTTTGCTCGCCAGAAATCTTCTGTTTTCAAAATTAATGAAAATGTTTATGCTGGTATATCAGATTCACTTCTAGATTTTTTCAAAGTGCAAAGATGCGGCTATACCAACCCAATGTTGCACGAGATTTGTCACATCTCTGACGCGGCACAGATTATCGATAACAAGAAAACTCTCGATAAAAAAGTGGATGTTACCGGCGGCTGGCACGATGCCGGAGATTATGTTAAGATTTTGAACACGACTGCATTTTCAACTTATATGCTTCTTTTTTCTTACGATTTTGATCCGACAAAATTTAGTATTGATAAAAATAAAAACTCTGTTCCGGATATTCTTGAAGAAGCCAAAGTTGGTCTGGACTGGATGCTTCGTGCTTATTACGATAAAAATAAACTTGTAACTCAAGTGCAAGATTTAAGAGATCATGATGTTGGCTGGCGATTGCCGGAAAAAGATGCCGTAGGATTCGATAGACCGGCATTTGTTGGAATGGGAAAAAACTTGATCGGTATCTATTCGGCTACAATGGCTTTGGCTTACCGGATTTGGAATACCAGGTTGAACTATCCGGAATTCGCCAATCAATGCTTAACAGCCGCACAGAATTTATATGCAAATTATAAAAGAGTTCCAGATATAGACAGCAGCGGAACCGGTGTTTATGTTGATAATACGTTTGAAGGCAAGATGGCTTTAGGTGCAATTGAACTATATCTTTCAACCAATAAAACCAATTATCTAAATGAAGCAACAATTTTTGCCGATTCAGCTAAATCAGACTTCTGGTGGAGCTGGGGAAATATAAATTCTTTAGCCCATTATCGACTTGCAAAAATATTCTCTAAGTATTCCGTTTACATCAAGAAGAATCTTGAAGAGTTTAATCGAAAGAAAAATGATAATCTTTTTGGAAAGGGTGTTACGCTTAGTTGGGGAACGAATGTAACTTTACTCGGAATTTCGCTTCAGAATATTCTCTATAAAAACTTAGTAAACGATTCTAAATTTGATTCAGTTTCAGTTTATGCTCGAGATTACATTCTAGGAAGAAACCAGTGGGGAATAAGTTTCATTAGTTCTGCCGGTAAAAACACTTCGAAAAGTTTACACCACCAAGTTGGCTATTTTAGAGGTCGTTTGCCCGGTGGTTTTGCTGCCGGACCAGCTACTAAAGAGTTTGTTGAGAAATCGAAAATCCCGTTTGAGAAGCCGGATAAATATGCTCGCTTTCAAACAAACGATTCTTACTACCGGGATGATAGAAATGATTACATTACAAATGAACCGACTATAACCGGCAATGCCACGGCAATATTTGTTTTTGGCGTACTTTCAAAGTAAAAAAGTAACTGTCCTATTTTGAAGCAATAGGTAATTATTTCTCACTTTTAGATACCTAATCGGATTAATTTCTGCATTATTTGCAAAATTTAATGATATTTGATGGCACCATTATTGAAAATTTAGTGTAGTTAAAATCCAAAAGGCGCTAATATGAGCAGTACAATAAAAAGAATTCCGTCCGGCTTCTCTCTTATAGATAAAAACTGGGGAGGAATATATAGAGGTGGTAGTTACATTGCAGTTGGTCCAAGAAAGTCCGGTAGAACATTACTTGGCTTGCAATGTGCGCTCGAAGCAGCAAAAGCTTCGGAAGTTTGCCTCTATTTTACTTTGATGCGGCCTAAGGACTTAATGATACAAGCAGCAGCTCTTAATTTTGATATACAATCATACATGAATCAAAATTTAATCATAGTAGTTAGAGTTGCGCCTCCAAACGAAATTTATGATATGTATAATCCGGATGACTATCTGGTTGAATATTTTCATGATATTATTACAGTAGTTGACCAGTATAGACCTACAAGAATAATCTTTGATGAATTAACTCCATTTGTAGGATTTAAAAACCTTGATTACTTAAGAGATACTTTTTTAAGAACATTGGAGAGCATAGAGGAAAGAGATATTACCAGCATGTTTATTATAAGTGAACCGGCAACACAGAAGGCACAAAATATTGTTGAAGGCTTAGCCCAATTTGTTACCGGAACAATTATTCTTAAAAAAGAAGCTAATAGCAGAGCAGAACGATTTCAAAGTGGAATGGTTACTATATCGCCAAATGTTGGGCATACTGAAGGCGAATTTACCAGCGAATATCGGATAGAGCCAAACAAAGGTGTTACAACAGAATTCTCGCTTGATAGAACCCGTACTCAAACGATTGATGAAGTTCCGCGTATTATTAAAAGCCGTAATTTTAATGCGCAGACAAAAATTGAACCGCCGTCCGAACCTTATGCGTTTTCAAACATATATAATTATAACGATTTCTTGTTGATTCTGAATAATCAAATAGCTCTTTACAAAAGTACAGGGCAGTCATTCAATTTAATTTCATTTAAGCTGGACTCAACTGCTCAGATGAGAGGACTATTGAATTTATCACAGCTTCAGAATGCAATTAGATTATCTACATCTAAAAAAGACAAAATTTGTGTAGTTGAAAATAAAATTGTAGTATTGCTGGTAAGAGGAAACATGAAAAGTGTTGTTGATCTTATGACTAATGTACAAAACAATTTGCCGAATAAAGATCTTAATTACATAAATGCTGTATTAGAATTCATATCGATTTTTAACCAGGAAGTAGACGAAAGGTTTGATAGTGCAGAAAACTTGATGGATATTGTCTTAACGGCCGAATCCACTTCAAATAGCTATCAACCTTTGAATAAATATATTGGTTAATGAGGGTCTCCTATAAAATAATTTTCTTCATTACTGTTTTAGCGGTGGCGTTTAATTATGCCCAATCGCGTAACGATGCATTGAAGCGTCAAGGACAGTTGTTGATGGCCGAAGGCAGATATGGCGAGGCTATCGATCAATTTAACAAGTATATTGCTTCAAACCCGCGATCTCCCGATGGTTATCATATTAGAGGTTTATGCTTTGAACAAAGGTTGCAGTATTGGGACGCGGTTTTTGATTTAAGAAGGGCTCTCCGTTTATCACCAAGTGATTCGAAAATTCGTTCCGATCTTGACCGCATAATGGCTGTTTGGCACCGTCAGCTTTATCAAAAAATAGATGGCCACAAAAGAGACTTAGCCGTCGATCCAAATAATGCATTTACATATTTAGAGATTGGCAAATCATACCGCTGGCTAGAGGAATGGAGTAATGCAGAAAGATGGTATGATGAGTATCTAAAGAGAGATGATAATGCTTCCCCCGATGAAATTATTCGTTACTCTGTAATTCTTGGCAAGACCGGTTCAATTGTAAAAGGGGAACGGGTATTAAAGAAATATGTCACGCGGTATCCGGACGATTGGCGTTTGTGGAGCCGCTATGGATATTTTACTTTGTGGCTAGGCAAAAACAAAATTGCCGAAGATGCATTTAATAAATCGCTAAGCTACAAACCATTTTTTGAAGAAGCCGAGGATGGTTTAGATTTAGCTAAACGCCAAGGTTATCTAGATGTTGACGTTGGAAGAGATAGAGACAAAAGCGGAGAAGGTGAGTATCCGATAGATAGATTTTATCGTTTGCTGGAGAAAAATCCGGATAATGATGAAATGCGATTTGAGCTGCTCACTGAATTAATCAACAACAGCCGCTATGAAGAAGCGTTTCAGCAATTGCAATATTTGCAACCAAAACATGCAGAAGAAGAAAAATTTAAATCTGTTCTTAAGACCGTTAGCGATTACCGTGACAGCACCTTCAACAAGGACGTAAACCAATACACAGAAATACTGAAAGCAAATCCTACTGATAAAGAAGCTGTAATTAAATTAGCAGATGCTTACGCAAATCTATTTTATTATGACAGCGCCATTGAGGTATTAAACGAATACCTTCAAGACCTTCCGGATGAACAAGATCTAGATGTAAGATTTAGATACGCTAAATACACTGCATGGAATTACGAATGGGAAAAATCAATAGCGCAATTGGAGAAGTTACTTACGCAAGATCCAAATAACACAGAATACAAATTGCTTCGCGGTCAAATAGCAGTTTGGACTCTAAATGATTTAGAACTAGGCGAGCAATATCTAAATGAAGTTCACGCGCAAAATCCAAAGAACTTGGATGCGATGCTTTCTTTAGTAAATCTTTTCACTTGGAAGAAGGATTTTGATACCGGACGAAAATATTTGGATGAGGCTAAATCATATTATCCGGGAAATTCCGAAATAGCAAACATGGAAAGTGTTTTCCAGCTTCGCATGCAAGCAAACGATGAGGCAAAGTTGTTTGAAATTAGAGGTGAGGCTGGGAAACTATCGATGGAAGGCAAGTGCGTTGAAGCCCTAGCTAAGTATGATGAATATTTAGATAAGCGAAAGAGCTTAACCAGAGAAGAGAAAATTGAATTTGCCGATATTGCTACTTGTGCCCAAAATTATCAAAGAGCAATTGCTCTGTA
>CAZEDR010000006.1:16374-23971 GCA_964510975.1 uncultured Melioribacter sp.
ACCCTTGACACTTTGTGTCAAGGGTGTCCCTACCTTGCTCAACGCCGGCAGATTATTTATCTAAGGGGACAAGAGGTTCTTAGGGACACCACAGGTTAATAACCAAGAAAGTGTTAAATTATCAAAGAGCAATTGCACTGTATGATGAAATACTGAAGGAAGGATTTGATTATAAAGCCTCTTTGCTTAGAGCAAAAAATTATTTTTTGAATAATGATACAACATTGGCCAGAACCGAACTTGAAAGTTTGGGCAAGATGGATCCAAATGATGATCAAGCTCAAATGTTACTGGCAAATACTTATGCTGCAACTTCTAGACTTGCAGACGCGGAAAAAATTTATAGAACTCTAAAAGCTAGAGATTCCCTTTCAACAATGAAGCAAGACATTGATCAACAAATGCTTTTTCTTGCCGGCAGTTATGTCGATGCAAAACAGTTCGAAAAAGGTAAGTCGATTTATACTGAAATCGCAGCAACTAATAATTCTTCCGAAATCCAAAAGCAAATAGATCAGCGGTTAATTTTCTTGGCAGATTCTTATGTAGCAGATAAAAAATATGATTCAGCCATTGAGGAATTCGCTAATCTCGAAGAGAAATTTAAGGACGCGGAAACACTGAATGATATCTACAAACGCCAAACATTCATGGGATATATGCTAACTCAAGATAAAGAGTTTAGCCAAGCAGAGGATGTTTTCGATCACCTTAAAGAAAAAATTACCGATCAAACTCTGAAAGATGATTTGAATGAGAAAATATTGTTTTTGGGAGATGCCTATGTTCAAGATGAAAGCTACGGTGATGCTAGATCAATTTATGAATCCTTGCTAGAAAGCATAAGTGATACTTCACAAGTTAGTAAAATCAAAGAAAGAATTAGCTGGCTACCTCCGTCCGGATTTAGCAGAGGCTTATCTAGCATTGAAAGTTTTTTCAGTCTTTTTTTACCAACGAATATGAATGTTTCGCCGTTTGGAAGTTATTATGCTGATAATCAGAAGTTTAGATTGTGGAATTACGGTGTGCGTTTGGATGCCGGTTTTGTTGGCTTTTTATCGCTAGGAGCTGTTTGGTCTAGAGCAACACTTGATAATAAATCAATTCAAAAAGATTTCACTCAGTTTAAATGGGCGGGATCAATATTTTTTACTCGACTGATCTCTCTTTCTGGAACATTTGGAAATTTAGCTACACTTGGTGAACCAAATTATCAAATATGGGATGTTACTCTGCGATACGAAAAGCCGGAAGAATTTTCCTTAGTTGGAAGTTATGAGAATACAGATGCAAGATTGTTTCTCTATTCTCCAAACATGTTTTATAACAGAATGAAAGCGGAAGTTTATCGAATAAACGGATTTTATAATTATAAAAACCTTGCACTCATAAAAGGTTCCTACCAATATTTTCAGTTGGGTGATGGGAATGAGGGCAATGATTTTATGATTAGATTCGGCAGACGCTTTTTCAGTTATGGATTTTTTGGCTACGAATATTTCTTCTCGGACTATGCAGCCAATTCGGTTTACTATTATTCACCACAAGATTATGATACGCACAGCATTTGGGCTGAGTACGATTTTGCATTTCCCAAAGAATGGAAATTTAAGGTTGGCGGTAAAATTGGATACGCCCCGGATGCCGATTTTATTATTAGTGAAATTTTTGGAGAAGCGGTTTACAATCCATTCCAAAACTTAATTATTAGTACAAGAGTTACTTATGGAAATAGCTTCAGATATGGTTCCGGTTATCGAAGTGTTAACGGATCTTTAACAGCCTACTGGGGAATTTTCTAATATTCCCGGTTAAGTGTTCGTTACAATCACAAAAATTAGTATTAAAGAAAGGAAGAGAATGAGAAAAATTGGTTTACTCATAATTATTACAATAAATGTTTTTAACAATAAATGCATTGCCGAAAATAAATTAGAGGATGTAATATTTTATAATTCCGTGATGAAGCCAGCTATGGGCTTTAATATTGAGAAAACTGATGTTCTTAACTTTTCTAACAATCAATCATTGGGAAAGTTCACTCCGATATCCGGTAATCTTTCTGAGTTGAAACACTTCTTTGAGAATCTAAAAAATATTAAGAACAAGTCGGTTAGAATTGCTCACTATGGGGATTCACTAATTCTTGGGGATATCATAACAGATTATCTGAGGGAGAAATTTCAGCAGAGATATGGTGGACAAGGAGTAGGTATGTTGAACGTTGTTTCAGATGATCATCCAATGAGGGTTACAACGCAACATTCATACTCCGATGACTGGAAATACATTTCATTCTTAACAAGAAATCCGGATCAATTACCACTAGGAATATCTTGTGCCATAGCAATCCCAAAAGTTGGAAGTTGGGTTAAGTATGAAACAAATTCAATCTATAAATCTTCATCTGGTTTTAACCTTGTTAAGGTATATTACAGCTCTGCCGAGAATAATTCGACTATACAGTATTCGATAGATGGTTCGCAAATGATTAAACAAACATTGGAAGCTGGAATTGAACTACACGAATTGCAAATAAAAGCTAAAGGAAATTCAAAAAAATTTTACATGGAGTTTGTTTCGGGTAAAAGTCCCCAAATGTATGGTGTTAGCTTAGAATCAGCGGGAAATGGAATTTATATTGATAACTTTCCAATGAGAGGAAACAACGGAACGTCATTAGGAGATATTCCAGATAACCTTCTCGAACAGTATAATGAAAAGCTTCACTACGATTTGATAATACTTTCTTTTGGCGCAAATGTTTCTTCGCCGAACAAAGGAGTTTTTACAGTATATGAAAATAAAATGGTTAATGTAATAAAGAAATATCAGAAAGCTTTTCCAAATACTAGCTTTTTGTTGGTAAGTTCATCAGATAGAACACAAAAAGTTGGTTCTCGATTTGTGACAAATCCAGATGTTTTATTATTGCTTGATGCACAAAAGAAGATTGTTGAAAAAACCGGTATCGCGTTTTGGAATCTTGCAGAAATGATGGGTGGAAAAGATTCAATGGATGATTGGGTGAATGCATCGCCAGCGCTAGCATTAAAAGACTATGCTCATTTTACTCAACTTGGCGGTTCAAAAGTAGCTTCATTCCTATTTGAGGCATTAATAGATGCGTACTCTAAGTTCACAAATTAGGTTTTACTAAATAAGAATAGCTTACAGCCTTTTGTTGTAATCATTCTTTAGATTTTGCACTTAACTTATTTACTTGCAATAATTTAATAATTCGATTATATTCACTTCGAGTTTGTTTCTTTCTGATGCATAATGCCTGAATTGTTTACCGATGGTACAGTTGTTATAAAGTATTGTTTAGATATTTGAGAAAAAACAAAGGTTTACGCTGGCATTCATTTTGAAAATTTAAATTGTTCAGAGTATAAATTAGAATGAATATGAACAAACAGAAATACCAAATTGCTTTAGATAATAGGGAAGTTAAACCACCTAAGAGAAATGTCGGTTCTGAGCAACTTAGAACGATAATTATCTCTGGTGTTTTTTCTGTTCTGCTCATTATTACAATAATTTTAACTCTTCCTTTGACTGTTCTTAGCTGGAGCGGGCTTTTCGTTTATTCATCAATCGTGTCCCTAGTAATATTCTTATTCATCTTACTTATAAGATACTTTGCTACTCTTTTCATGGCTTATTTCTATATAACACGATATACTGTTGAAGAAAAGCATGGCTATTTCCCATTTGTATCTATAATAGTTCCGGTGTTTAACGAAGGAAAAGTACTTCGAAGCTCAATAGAATCTCTTTTAGAGTTAGATTACTCCAATTACGAAATCATTATAGTGAATGATGGTTCTACTGATGATACTTCGGCTGTAGCAGAAACATTAGTTGGATATCAGAAAGGTGTTTCAGGCTTAATAAAAGTTTCTCTTATTAATAAGCCTAATGGAGGAAAAGCTAAAGCACTTAATGCCGGAATTCAATATTCAGAAGCTCAGTTTGTGCTTTGTATGGATGGTGATTCTCAGTTAAGCGAGAATACTCTTAAAATGGCAGTTAGACATTTTATCGACCCGGCTGTTGGAGCAGTTGCCGGTAATGTTAAAGTTCAGAATAGAAAAAGAGTTTTAACGGACCTTCAAGCATTAGAGTATCTCGAGGGTTTGAATATGGCTCGCAGTGCTCAAGGTTTTGTTCAGATGGTAAATATTATTCCCGGACCAATTGGAATATTTAGGAAAAGTGCTTTTAAGGACGCTGGATTTTATTCTAGCGATACTTTTGCAGAAGATGCAGATGTCACCTTGAAAATCTTGGCAGCAGGCTGGAAAATTGTCTATGAACCAAATGCTATTGCATTTACAGAAGCACCGATAACCATTTATCAATTATTGAAACAAAGATATCGTTGGACTCGTGGGATTTTACAAGCCATTCGTAAGCACAAAAAATATTTATTTAATCCAACCGTTAATTTTAATAACAGCGTAATTCTTTGGCAGATGTTTTATGAAGCTTTAATCTGGCCTGCAATGAATATTTTCGTTAATCTATATTTTATAATTGTAGCGTTGTTTTACGGACTGTCGAGTTTCATCTTTCTATGGTGGATTGGCATAGCGGTGCTGGATTTAATGGCGGCGGTTTATTGTATCGCAGCTGAGAAAGAAGAATTTAGATTAGTTCCGTATGCAATAATTTATCGTATGATATTTATTCTATTAATTGATGTTACAAAAGCAATGGCTACTATTGAAGAATTCCTTGGTGTCAGCATGACATGGGGAAAACTTGAACGAACGGGCTTTGCACAAAATGCAAGTAAAGTTTCACCGCAAGGTGCTAAATAAACTATTAGATCTCAGAAGAGGTAAAAAATGGAACTGATTCCAATTCTTTCTTTAATCATTCTTGTAGCAACGATATCCACGTTTATGCTCTCCGTTGGCGCATACATCTTATATAAAATCCGGGAAAGGAAGGGTGTTACTGCAACTGCCGCACAACCTTCTGCTATACCAGCTGAACTTGTTGCACCGGCACCATTAGTTACTGAACAAAGAATTGCAACTCCCGGCGAACGTAAAACTTTTGATATTCCTCAGCAAGAATATGGATATGAATCGCAGAGGCAGCAATCTTATGTTCCTCAAGATGATTACTCTCGCGGACCGGAGTTGCGTCCAACGTTCGTAGGCAATGCACCTTCAAACTATAATGAAACGCGCTATCAAAGACCTACAGGTGAGCAGCCTAGACAGTATGAACAAGAGAGAAAAGCTGCCAAAGGAAAATTTATGCGTTATACAAATGAAGGTTATGTAGAGCCTACTAAGCAAGAACGCAAACAAGAGGATAATTTAAGGTGGCGGTAAGAGAAGCAGCCAAAGGGCTAAGAGTTAATTATTTAATAATTTTTCTTAGTGGATTAGTATTATTAATCACGGGTACTCTCGTGTTTCTCTTGATTATCAAGAATATCTATGGCAATTATGAGATTAAAGAAATACTTCCCACAAAAGAAAATCTTAGTTTCTTGAGCACCGATAAAAAGGAAAAAGCTGCAATTCTCTATTCTAAATACACAGAAATTATGTTGGAGCCAGGAAGTACTTGGCTTCAAGAAAATGTAAACAGTTGGAAAGAAAAAATTAAAAATGCCAAGATGAATTATGATGTCATCTCGGATCAAACAATTGAACTTGGCCAGCATTACGATTATAAATTAATTGTATTGCCCGGTGCAAAATCTCTTAGCGATAAAGAGATTATGCATCTAAAACGTTATGTTGAAAATGGCGGAAGCTTATTTGCTACCGGCGGACCGGCTACTTTTTCTGATGAAGGTAAATGGAGAGGCTGGGATTTTTTCAAAGAAGTTTTCGGTATGAATTTTAATAGGGAGATTAAACCGGAAGAAACTTATAAAGTCCATACGTTACGTGGTAATTTGCCTCTTACTGCTCAAATACCAACCGGTTATACGTTAAAAGTTGCGACTTGGGACAGACCAATCTACGCTGAAGTATTAGAACCGCGTACAACACAAGTTAGTTTTTGGTATGATTTCAGAAAAGAAGCTGGTTTAGTAAGAGAAGGAATTCAAAAAAGCGCTGGCATTGCTTACGGTACATATGGCAAGGGCAGATTTGTTTGGTACGGCTTCGAATTAAACTCCATTATTGGTGTTCAAAAGGATTGGATAAATTTTGAGAGACTATTTAACAATTCTGTAAACTGGTTAATTTATAATCCAACTGCTTTTGTTAAAGATTGGCCATCGCAGTACGAAGCTGCTATGATTATCATACCTACAATAAATGAGCAGCCTCAAAACATTTACAATATTTCAAATATTTTCGGTTCATCAAAAACTCCTTTTACATATTTTATTCAACCGAGCATGGCTCAGTCTAACCCTAAGTTGCTAAAATCTTTGGCTAGACAAGGAGATATTGGAATAGTTGAAGATATTGGATATATAGCTTCGCCGGAAGATACAATTAATAAGCTTTTCAGTAAGGATGTTCAATTAGCAAGTCTAAAATTTGCAACCGATTCACTAACCAAGATATCCGGTAAAAAAGTTTCTGCAATAATGCCTTTAAACGGTTATTACGATGATAATACACTCTTAGCAATGTCTTCTGCCGGTTATGAATTTTTAGTAACTGATTCTTTGACAGACCGCTCGGTTCCGGAAGTTAGGTTTAGAAATAATCAGCCTATCATGATTATTACAAAAACCGCACGTGATGATTATGAAGTTGTTAGAAATTATGGGTTGGTTAGCACGGAATTTCAAAGATATACTTATGAAGAAGACGTAGATAGAGTTTTGTTTGAAGGCGGTTTATACGTATTCAAAATTCACACAGAGTATCAACTTCAGCCGCAATATGCTTCTGTTGTTAAAGACGTTATTCGTTACGCCAAGAATAAAAAAATGTGGCTTACTTCATTAAAAGAGTTACAAGCTTGGTGGAATAGAAAAGGGGGAGTAGAAGTAAGATACGAGCCAAGAAGCAAGAGAAGAATTGCAGTTGAGCTTAATAATCCAAAAGATGAAAGAACGGATGCACTTGTTGTACAGGTTAATCTTAACAAAAGGGTAAAAAATGTTGAAGTTTCTTCTGATATGATTAATACCAAGATTCCTAAGCATAGTTTAAGTTCGGACGGGCAGACAATTTATTTTTATCTCGACAAAATGGAACCACACGAGACCCGTTCGCTAATTGTAGATTTTGAGAACATTGAAACCTAATTTGAATTTATCATCCAAAAGATTATTGATCTATCTTGTCGAAATATTTTAATCTCGATCCAGCCGAAGAGAGTCCGTCTCAAACATATTTAAGAAAATGTTGTATTAATGGATTATTGACACTATGTAAACTGTAGTTGATTTATTATTTTGAAGTGAAAAAATAAGTATGAAAATAAATTGAAAACGAAAAAGACAATTCAAACATATCAGAAACTGCTAATTCTGATTCTCTTGGGAATATTGACATCCTCTTGTGTTGAATCTTTATCAGATACCACAAGTTCAACGTCAGCTACTCCGAGCATAGAGATTACTTATCCAGTGACAAATGATACAATTATGGTT
>CAZEDR010000006.1:23981-28889 GCA_964510975.1 uncultured Melioribacter sp.
GTAAGAATCCGATCTACTATACGGCAGTTGATGGCTCGGGCGGTGAAGGTTTATCTCATTTCGAATTATTTATTAATGGAATTTATGTCCAGAAAATAACGGTAAATACAGACGGAACAAATCCGGCTATATATATTCAAGTGGATTCAACAATGATTGGTAGAACGATTAAATATTATTTGATCGTTTATAATAAACAAGGAAAATTGAAAGTCAGCAAAGTTCAAGAAAACATTTACATAAAAGATAAACCACCAACAACACCGTCAAATTTATTTGCCAGTTTTACAAGTGCCTCTACTGTAACTCTTATATGGGATGATAATTCAAGTAACGAAAAAGGTTTTGAAATCTGGCGGAAGGATATTGGCTCAACTGGTGTTATTGAGTATAGAAGAATTAAAACTCTAACAGAAAATTCAATTAGCACTACAGATATTGGCCTTTCCGGCTTTTCAGCATATTACTACAAGATAAGAGCGTTTAACGGCTCCGGTTATTCTGCTTTTAGTGATGAAGTTTCTCCTTCTAATTCAGACGGCGGTCCATGGAAGTTAAAAGCAGAAGGCGTTGGTAGTAGTTTAATACATCTGACTTGGACGGACTTTGTACCAAATGAAAGCGGTTTCATTCTAGAAAAGATGGATGCTGCAACTACAACTTTCAAACAAATAAAAATACTTAGCGCAAACACGACCTCGTACGATGATTCTGAAAATATTGTTGCAAATGGTACGTATACCTACCGCATTCGCTACTTTACTTCTAACTATAAAAGTCCTTATTCAAATGTAGCAAGTGCATCAACAGCTTACACGGATATTACTCCACCAGTACTTACTGCATTGGGAAAGGACGGTGTTACAAGCACTCAGTTTACTTGGGAAGTTACCAGTACAGCAACAAATTATGATATTGAGATTGAATGGAGTCTGGACGGAATAAATTTTGTGAATATCGATACTATTGCAAGCGGTACAACGGCTCCACCTCCACCATATACACATACTAAAGCTGATGCAAAAGCAATTAATAGATATAGAGCCCGTTTGGTTATTTCATCATCAACAAATACTTATTCAGCATATTCAAATGTTATCGGACCTTTTTAATAATTGAGAATTATTAATGCCTGAAGATTTTGACAATACCGAAATGCAGTTAGTTGATTACTTGAAGACAATGATTGTTGATAAGTCCGGGCGCATAATTGCATTAAGTAGTTCCTTCAAAAGCATACTTCCGTCAATTCTTCCGCACACAAATTTTTTAGAGCACTTTAATACAACCGAGGCCGATGTTTTATCCCGATTGTTTACTGAATCAAAGCGAAATGACGAGACTGTTACTGAAAATCTTGAAGTTGGAACAAGAGATGGGATTAAGAGTTTTGAAGTTGTGTTTTCTCCGATGAAAAGTGAAAACAATGTCTACTACAATATTATTCTTAAAGCGCCTCAAGCAAGTTCTGCAAGCAAGTCAGAGATCAGAAAATTTAAGGTAGCTTCATCAGATATTGAAAAGCTGGCTGCCGATCCTAAGATTGTGTCGGTTGTTGAAAAAATTAAATCGTCTTTCCCTTTTTCATTTATTGAAAAAGCAAAAATCCAAAAAGAGATTAATGAAGTAGAGGATTTGTTTTGGCTCAAAGATGTTGAAGGCAAACTTGTAATTGTTAATGAACGTTACGCTTCTGTACTTGGTTATAAAACAAATCAACTTGAGAACAAAAATGAAGTAGATGTTTTACCTAAGTATCTTTCCGATATCTACGAAACACTTGATGCATATATAAAAGCAACAACAAACGCTATTTTAGTGGAGAATATTTCCGGTTCGGGTGTGGGTGGTTTATTCAGTGGAGTATCAATTGTTGAGTTTCCACTTTCAGATCTGGATAATAACGTAGTTGCCATTATCGGATTCTCCGTTGTAGAAAAAGAGGAGAAGACTGTTGTTCGCGAAGTTCAGTCAAATATTAATTTAAAACATATCCCTCTTCCAATTTGCATTTTAAATGAAGAAAACAAAATTGTAACACATTCTGCGGAGCTGTTAAAATTTCTTTCGCTTGGAGAACAGATTAATTTAGATGGACATGAAGCTTCAAAACTGTTCGAAAGGGACTTCCTTAAGACAATTGATAATGTAAGAATTGACAGAAGCATAACCGGTGAGACTGGTTTTTCGTATGTCTTCAAAGAAAGAAATAATCTTGCATGCGATATTAAACTCTTACGAATTAATAATAAACTTGAAGAGCTGATTCAAGTTGTATTCTTTCCAAAACAAGAAAAGAATGAGCAACTTGAAGTTAAAGCTGATATGTACGACGCCTTGATTGAGCATTCGCCGGAAGCAATGTTCGTTTATGATATTGAAAATCTTCGCTTTCTGGAAGTGAATAACCAAGCTCTAAAAATGTATGGATATAAGCGGGCAGATTTTCTAAATATGGATTTAACCGATCTTTATGCGCCGGAAGATATTCAGACATTGATAGAAACATCTGATACAAAAGTTCCTTCCGGTTCGTTTAGTGGTCCTTGGCGGCACAAAAAAAGTGACGGAACTTCAGTTTATGTTGAATTGAGAAGGACCTCGATAGAATTCAAAGAAAGAAAAGCGCACTTAAATTTAGTAAAAAATGTCAGCGAGAATATTGAAGTAAAAAAGAAACAGCAACTTCTTGAATCTCTCTATGAAAATACATCCGAAGCATTAATGACAACAGATAAGGATGGATTTATTAAAGAAGTAAATGAAGTTGCAGTTAAAAAACTGGGTTATCCGCGCAGAGAATTGGAATCTCGCCCATTGATATCTTTGTTGAGTGACGATGACAGGGCTGAGATTAACAAAAATGTATTTCATTCCGGATTACTGAAGACAATGTCTTCTGATGTTGAAATTAAAAGGCCATCGGGAACATTTCAGAAAGTTGCTCTTGTTTCAACTCCAATTAAAAGTTTTAACGGCGAGGTTGATTCTTACTGTTTCATAATTAAGATACAAGAAGATGTTTCCAAAGCCAAAGATCTTCAGCATATGCAAGTTGATACGACTGAAAAAATAGATGCCTCATTTCTCTCAAACATGTTTCATGAAATACTAACGCCGATTAATGTAATTCTTGGATTCACTCAAGAACTGGGCGATAGCATCGAAGTTCCAAATGAAGAACAAAAAGAAGCAATTGATATTATTAAAGAGAATCAAAAACTTTTGCTTCAGATAATGGATAATGCAGTTGAATACTCAACTTTGGAACAGAAGGTGATTAAATTCCGTCCGGAAGAAATAATTTTTGTCGACCTTCTTAATGAATTAAAAGAACAAACAAAGAAAACAGCTGAAGGGAAAAAAGTTGAACTTTCGTTAGGAAAAATTTCTTCCACACTTAGTATAGAAACCGACAAGCAGAAATTTGTTTACCTTATAAGTTTATTCCTAAAATTTGCAATTCAGATAACGAAAGAGAAGTCGATTATTTTATCAGCTTATATTCACGAAGATAAATTCTGTGCAGTTGGCGTTAAAGATGGTAAAGAGGGAATATCCCAGTATTTACTGAAAGCACTTAATGATATCTTTTCTGATGATGATAATGTTTCTAGAAGAAATTATGGTTTTTCAAGATTTTCGATTAAGCTTGCAAAGAAATTGATTGAATTGCTTTCTGTTAGAAGGGAAGTGATGACAAAAGGAAATGAACCGGTAGAATTTGCGCTTGTCTTTCCGCAAAAATTTGAGCTTTCCGAATCTATTAGTGCGGAAATTGATACTGCGGAAGTTAAAGATAACAGAGAATCAAAACTTCAAAAGAAAATTGAAATTGTTCCTCCAAAGAAAATTGAAACTCCAGTACGAGAAGTTGAACCAGAGAATGTAAAGCAATTGGATATATCCAATTTAAGCTGTCTCTATTTGGAAGATCAATTGGATTCCCAAATGTTATTCAGAGTGCAAATGAAGGAGTTGAAGACTCTTGAATTTGCAGTCAGTTTCGAATCTGCTGTCCCGTTATTGAAAACAAAGAAATTTGATTTCATTGTTATGGATATAAATTTACAAGGGGAGTACAATGGTCTGGATGCTCTTAGAATTATTCAGAAGATGCCGGGATATAAAGATTTACCAATCATTGCTTCTACCGCTTATGTACAGCCTGATGCTCGAGATAGCTTCATTGCAGCCGGGTTCACCGATTTTATTTCAAAACCCCTTCTTCGCGATAAATTGTTAGAAGTACTTCGACGAATCTTTGCTTAGTTCGGTTTATTCGCCATTCATTCAAAAATCCAATAACGATAATCTGGTTTAACGGATTTACACATACTTTTTAATCAAGAATTCACCTACTAAACTTTTTTTCTATTTCTGCGATAATACCGATGGTATACACTGGGTTTACCAAGGAAGGAACTAATAATCCACTAATTCAAGGAGGATAAAATGGATATCAGTGTATCGAGTCTCATCTATAGGGACCCTCCAGTAACCAAAGCTGATCTTATGAGAGCTCAGCAAATGATTGCACCGGTTAATTACCCCTCGCATATTGATAAAGTTGAATTCTCTGAGAATGCGAAGGCATTAGCTATTAAGATAGCTGACCAGACAAGTAAATCTGAATCGATTAAAGAAGTTGAATTAAAGGAATAATAAGTTCCTTTGAATCATTCAGTTTGTTTAATTAAAAGGATGCAATTTACATTCATAAGCTTTATTGGGAGGAGAGAATATTCTCCTCTCAATATTATTTTATTCTTTCTCCAGTCTCCGGCATTCTCCTTCACACTTGTCCATTAAAGAAATAACAAATATTTTTGTTCAGCAATTACATTGCTACAATGTAATGTAATAATGCGCCCGTAGCTCAACTGGACAGAGCATCAGACTTCGGAT
>CAZEDR010000007.1:0-1647 GCA_964510975.1 uncultured Melioribacter sp.
ATCCCAAAATTTCCATCTTATTTATGTTCATAGCTCAATTCTTTATATTCGTGCCTAATTTTTGAATATCTAACCGGTTAAGTATTACATGCAGAATGACTTCTTTTTCAATTCATTATTTCTTGGCTTTGCAATTGCACTAGTTATAGTAACGCTTTCTTATAAGGTGAAATTTCTTACACTTGGCGGATCAATCGCAACCTTCTTTCTTGCGGGAACAATTTTTAGTCTCGGCGGAATTCAATGGAGTTTGCCTATTCTCACTTTTTTCATTCTGTCTAGTATTCTTTCTAAACTGAGGAAAAAGAAAAACGCCGAGATTGAACTCTTCTTTGAGAAAAGCGGTGTACGAGATCATTTTCAAGTATTAGCTAATGGTGGAATTGGAGGTGTTCTCGTAGTAATAAACTATATTTTTCCCAATCCATTTTTCTATTTGATTTATCTTTCATCGTTGGCAGCCGTATGTGCTGATACATGGGCAACAGAGATAGGAACATGGAAAAGAACGGCAACGTATAATGTTCTGAACTTTAAACCAATTGAACAAGGGGTTTCCGGCGGCATTTCGGTTATTGGAACAATTGGTGCATTACTTGGTTCGATTGCAATCTCATTATCCGGTGTGTTTTGGAATGATTTACCTTTGGCTCAGTATTTTTCTCTGATAGTTTTAGCTGGAGTGTTCGGTAGTTTCTTCGACAGTATTTTAGGCGCTACAATTCAATCTCAAAATAAATGTAATGTTTGCAGCAAGATTACCGAAAGAGAAATACACTGCGGTGAGGAAACTGATCATCACAGTGGATGGGAATGGATAAATAATGATGTTGTAAACTTTTTAAGCAGCGCAGCCGGTGCAGCTGTAATTTTTATTATCATAAAAATTTTGAATTAATAAATGAAAAAATTACTCTTTCTATTTATATCAGTTACTTGTCTGTTCGCGCAATCGGAAACCGAAAAATATTCCAGTGCGCTCTCGGCATTTGACGATAAAAATTTTTCACTTGCTTTGCAGTTGTTTAATGAAGTAAAAGCAGAAGGAGAACTTGATAAGCAAAAACTTTCTGCTGTTAAGTTTTATTCTGCTGAATGTTTTCTCAATCTAGATCAATTAGATGCTGCTGCTGTTGAGTTCGAATCATTTCTAGATGAATACAAGTTCTCAAATTATAAGCCTACAATTCTTTACAAACTCGGCTCAATTTATTTTTCCAAAAGGGAATATCGAAAAGCCAGAGAGAGGCTTACATCGCTAATAACAGAATTTCCGTTTAGCGAATTTCATGGTACGGCTTTCTACTGGATTGGTGAAGCTTATACTGCCGAAAATAAATTTGTTGAAGCGGAAGAAAGTTTCAAAGAATCTATAGCGAACAAAAGGACAAATCAATATGTAACTAATGCAATGTATTCGTTAGCTCAGCTTTACGAAAAAACCGGTGATTACAGCGCTGCTGTTAGTCATTATGATGAGCTTCTTACATATTACAAACAAAGTCCTTTGGCTGCAAAAGCCCAACTTAGAATTGGAATCTGTTACTTTAATTTGAAAGACTATGATAATGCTATAATAGAATTAACCGATTCTGAAATCAAACAGCTTTCGTTTCAAGAAATAGCTGAAGCAAGGTTCTTCTTAGC
>CAZEDR010000007.1:1664-27746 GCA_964510975.1 uncultured Melioribacter sp.
TGCAC
The DNA here is from genome assembly GCA_964510975.1 of uncultured Melioribacter sp. Lineage (GTDB taxonomy): Bacteria > Bacteroidota > Ignavibacteria > Ignavibacteriales > Melioribacteraceae > Stygiobacter. Next base: position 1,670 of record CAZEDR010000007.1, read on the forward strand.
ACGCCCGTCTTGCTGAATATGATGACGCTTCTCAGATTTTTGATGAGCTGCTTTCGAATGTAAAAGAAAACGAGTTTAAGAATCGACTTATCTTCAGTAAAGCTTGGGTAGATTTTCAGCAGACTAAATACAATGAGGCGTTTGAGAAATACAAGACTCTAACTGAAGTTGCCGAAGATTCTATTAAAATTTTATCGCTCTACTGGTCGGGAGAATGTAAGCGCTATTTAGGAGATGCAAAATTATCCGATTCAATTTTTAAGGAGTTCATCGAAAAATATCCTTCACATCGGTTGGCAGCTAAAGCACAGTTGGGAAGAGGTTCGGTGTTTATTTCTCAAAGTAATTCAAGCGGTGCTGAGGAAGCTCTGCTCAACGCAACAATCTCGCCGGATAAGCAAACCAAGATAAAGGCTTATGCAATGCTTGGTGAAATTAGACTCAATGCAAAGCGTTATGATGAAGCGAGAAAATATTTTAGTGAGGCAATCAAGCTTAATCCGGATCAACAAGATTTGAGAAACAGAACTCAGCTTGGTTTTGGTGTTGCTCAATATTTCTTAAATAAATATGATGATGCTGAAAAGAGTTTGGATGAGTTGAAGAACAGAGACAAAACTTTTGAAGCTGACAAAGTGAACTTTTATTTAGGTGAAACGTACTTTGCGAGAAGTAAATACAGCGCTGCATTAAAGCATTATAATCTTGTTAAGAGCACGGATAAATCTATTTTGCGTCAAACAGTTCTGGGTAAAGCTTTCACTTATTTTAATATGAAGGACTTTACAAATGCTATCTTCTTTTTTAACGATTATTTAGAAAAGTACGGTGAGCAGAAAAACAGTTCGGAAATTAAATTGAGGTTGGCAGATAGTTATTTCGGCTCTAAAAGTTTTGATAAAGCCGCTGCAATTTATAAAGAGCTATTTTCTAAAGACAAACTTAGCAATGACAACGACCTTGCATATTACCAATACTGTCAATCTCTTTTTAAGGCTGGAAAATCTGCTGATGCTAAAAAGGCTTTCGAAGAATTACAGCAGAAATTTCCAAATTCCAAATTCACAGATGAGGCTCAGTACGTAATCGGTTGGATAGATTTCCAGCAGAATGATTTTAGTTCTTCCATCTTAAACTATAAAAGACTGCTGGCAAGGTATCCTCGCTCGGAGTTGAAACCTCTTACAATCTACAATATTGGAGATGCTTTTTTCAACCAAGGGAATTACGATTCATCAATAGTTTACTACTCAAGAGTTTTGGATTCTTATCCGAACTCTCAATACATACTTGATGCTGTAAACGGAATCCAATATGCCTATGTAGCTAAAGAGCAGCCTGAGAATGCTATAAATTTCATCGACTCTTTTATTTCTGCAAACTCCGGTTCACGCTACAGCGATCAAATTTACTTTAAGAAGGGGGATTTGTATTACAGTATTGATAACTATGGCGAAGCGATCAAATCTTACAAAGACTTTATTGCTAAATATCCATCAAGCGGATTTGTTGCAAATGCTTACTACTGGATTGGAAAGTGCTCTGTAAATATTCGTAATGAAAACGATGCAATCTCAAATTTTAATTTGGCTAGACAGAGATCGCCTAAAACCGATATTGGTATTTCCGCTACTTTAGAACTTGCAAAAATTTATTCCGATAAGAAACAGTTTGACAACGCCATTCGTGTCTTGGATGAAACGATTGCCGCTAACACAACTTCAAATCAAGTAGCTGAGTTACTGTTTACAAAGGGAAGCAACGAATCACTTTCTAAAAAGAATATTGAAGCCGCTTCCACTTTCGAGCAGATAACAAATTTTTATGAGGGAACAATCTTCGCCGCCAAGGCAAAGGTTGAGATAGGTAAGATAGAGCTCGAAAATAAAAATTTTGAGAAAGCTCAAACTTATCTTCAAGAAATTGGGGAGAAGAGACTGGATGATGTTGGTGCGCAAGCCCAATATTTCTATGGTGTTGTCTTGTATAGTCAAGGAAAATATACAGATGCTGTAACGGCTTTTGTGCGCACGCGTTCTGTGTTCTCCGGATATGACGAGTGGTACACAAAATCATTGTTAATGCTGGGAGACTGCTTTGTTAAGCTGAACGATAAACCTCAAGCTAAAGAAATGTATCGTTCTGTTTTACTTCGTCACCCCGAAGGAGATTTTGCACAAGAAGCTAAAAGAAAGTTGAGAGGTTTGTAATGAAAAAGTTATTGGCATTATTCATCATTGCATTTTCAGTTACACGCGCTCAAAACGAACAGCAAAATATTGAGCTCCCCGATTTTATTATCACCGGAAGGCAAGCCATAAATATTGCTGCTGCACAAAAACCAAAAACAGAATTAATTTCTATTCTTTCCAAAGACTTTTTCACTCCGCAATATTCATCGGAAGAATTGCCATTTTTAATTACATCAGCGCCTATTGCAATTTATCCAAGTATCAAAGGGGCGGAAGAGCATTACGATGGCAAAGTAAAAATCATGATTGGTAAGGAAACCCTTCCTTTTGGTGAAGTGAGCTTATCTCAGAGTTTTGATTATTATTTGTTCCATCTAAAGGCATGGGGCTCTAACATAAATGATTACTTGCCCAGTGCCGGTTACAACAATTCCGGAATTGAAATTAAGAATGATTTCTCTATCAGCACAAAATCTGAGTTTTTACCCGGTTCAAAAATATTAGCTGAAGGCAAGTATTACAGAGACTCCTATAATTTATTTGGCTCAGTAACTCCTACGCAGCTTCGGGAAAAGAACAACGCCGAAGCGAGTTTGTCTGTTTCGAGTATGTATAGCAAAATATTTAATATGGCATTTGGAGTTTCCGGAAATCATTTCTCGTTGAATGAGAATAGTTTGAAAGAAACATCCCTAATTGCCAAAGGTAAAATGAATTTAAGATGGAATAAAATACTTTTCGGTGCAAGTGCAGTCTTCCATCGCCAGATACTAGCGAACAATATAAGCGGGACTGACAGCTATTCCAGACTTGGTACAGAAGTATACGTTGAATCTGTTCCGAGTAACAATTTATGGGTAACTGCGGGCGTTTACTTTGATGCGAATTCTTCTTCTAACTTATTTTCCCCATTTGCGCTTGTAGAAATCTTGCTTGATAAAGGAATGACTTTTGGTGCTGAATATAAACCGAAGGTTGAATTTTTGACAATGAAAAACATTCTTGACAGAAACCCTTATACAAATCTCGGATTTACAGATAACGCATTCTCCAAATATTACAACAACCTAAATCTTACTTTCCGCTACGAATATCAGAAGCTCTTTTCTATCTCTTTACTTGCGAATTATTCCAAGGTTGACAATTATTTGTATTACGAGGACTTGCTGAATGTCGGGAAGTTTGATATTCAAAAAGCCAGTGGTGTTAAGATTCTAAAATCCAAAATTAATTTTTATTTGCAGCCCACAGAATTTGGTTATTTGTTTGCTGAAGCCGCAATACAAGATGTTAGAAGTACCAACAATAGCTATATTCCTTATGAGCCGGTTTATACTTCTTCTTTATCCTACAAGTATGATAACAATTCTGACTGGGGATTTGGGCTGACATATTTGATTGCGGTTGATACTTATGCTGATATTAAGAACACCCAAAAGGTAGGTAACTACACTAACTTAGAGGCCGGAGTTTGGTATCAGCTATTTAGCGGGCTTAAAATCACAGCGGACTTTCAAAACATCTTGAATAGAAGTAATTTTGTTTGGAAACAATATCAAGAAAAACCATTCGACTATTTGCTTGGTTTTGAGTATCGTTGGTAGCGAAAAAAAGAAATGAACCAGACAGAATTATATAAACGGGTTGCCGATGTACTCGGCGTGTCTTCTTCTCAAAAGGAATTGGCTTTTGATATCCTAACGGAATCAATTGTCGAAATTCTTGCCGAAGGAGTTACGTTAAAAATTCCTCGCGTTGGCTTTTTCCAGTTGAAATCAGATCCCCATAAAAAAAATGAATCTAAGCAGTTAATGTTTTCTTCTCTTCCCGAGGATTATGATAGAGAAGAAAAAGTACTTTATCACACCTTTGATATAAATCCGAAATACAAAAATTCTTCCGATGTAGATTCCCAAGTCTTCAGTATTGGTGTTGGCAAACCTTTGCTTCCGCTGCATGATGAAGAAAGCCGTCACGATTCGGAAACTTCTTTCGCCATGCTTAGAAAATCAATCGAAGAACGTGTTAAAGAGTTAATTGCCGAATCAGACCAGATACCAAATTTTAATATTTGGGAAGATGTTTTTAATGAAGATAAAGGGGATACCGATACACAAAATGATTCTTCCGCTCAATTTTATGATTTAACGAAAGACCTTGATTTTATTATTGGAAATGATAAAGAAGAAGTGCTTCCTTCTCACAATGAGAATTTCTTGAATTCACTTCTAAGTGATAATAAGCCTGAAGCTAGCGAAGAATTTTTTGCTGAAGAAAAAAATGATCTGAGTACACTTATCAACGTTTCTGATGAACAACAGCAATTGATCGAAGAGAATATTTATAAAATCGATGAGGGGGCTTCATCGCTAGATTTATCGGTACTTGATTTGCTTGATGATACAGATTGGATGAAAAATCTAAATCAGACTATTGAGGTTGAACAAGAAATTGATAGACCGACTGAAGAACCAATAGTTACACCGCAAGAATTGGTTGAAGAGAATAGTCCGAGTGAGGCAATAGAAGAAGCTGAAGTCGAAGATGATGAAGCTATTGATAATTTTGCAATTACCGGGAAACTCGATACTCAAGAAACGATTGAAGAAGCAGAAGATTTTCGAAAATTTGATGATAAGGACTTACTGAAAACTTTATTGAGCGATGAAGAAATTATCAACGGTGAAGATGAAGATTCAGAGATAACAATCGAGCCGCCAAGCTCGGCCACAAATTTACTATTTACTTCTACTGTTGAGGATTCCGAAAAAATTAAAAATGCTTGGGCAATAGAAGAAGAGGATCTAAAAGGAATAATAAACCAAGAATTACGTGAGTATGATCATGAGAAGATTGCTAACGATAATTCCCGTGTTTTAAATGATCTGCTGGAAGATGCGTCAAATAGAAAAGTTGATCTGGAGCCGACCGATGAATACGATGAAGAAAGTCCGATTGATGAAATTACTAATGAAAAAGAAATAGTTGATAAAATTGAATGGAGCTGGGGAGACGAATTAAAAGAGGAATTCGGTGTCGGTCAAGTTGAAGAAGATATTGAAATTGTCCCGGAAAATTCTCTCCTACTAAATTTTGAGCAAACGGAAGATTCGGTTGAGCCGGTTCCTATGCAGTTTGATCTCGAAAAAACAAGGCAAGATTTATTTTCTCGTCTCCAAAAGACGCTGGAGAAAGAAGTAACTTCTCTAAGAGATGATTTTGATGTTTATAATGAAAAAGAACAAAAGACTCCCAAGATTACGGCAGAGAGTAGAGCATACACAAAATATGAAGAGCCGATTGGTCCGAGTAAAACAAAAAGTGAAGAGCCCCGGCAGCCTGTAGTAGAGTTTAAGGATGAAAAAGTAATTCTGGATTTCAAAACTCCACCGCCACGGTACGAGTTCATTGAAGAGCCAAGTCCTACTTACATTGAACAAGATTTTCCGGAGCCACCGGTTTTAACTAAACCGAAGCGAATGACAATTCTGCTTGAACGTGATGAACTTGAGAGCGCAGTTAAAAATATTGATCATAAACCGGAAGAATTGGTTGAAGAATTTCCGGTAAGGAAAAATAATTTTCGAAAATATTTTATTCTTACGGTTAGCGCATTAGTAGTTGTCTCAGCCGTAGCAATTTATCTTTTCTTTAGCGTCTCATCTAATAACAAAGAAACGGCTTCACAACAAACGAGTGAAAATCAGCAAGAGAATATTAATGGCAATACTTCCGATCAAAATGTTAATGTAGTTACAAGAGAATCGTTGGGACTAAATCCGGATGATTTCAGTGAATTTCCAACTACTGCAACTCCGCCTACTCCTATTAAAGAAGGGAACTCTTTAGAACTGGTTAAACTTCCGGGAGAAAAAAATGTTATCGTTCCTAATAATGAAGAAGTGTTGAGACAGTCGCAAAAAGAAGAGTTGGCTAGAAAATCCTTAACGGCGCAAAGCAAGCAGACCAGTTCTGTAGAAAGTCGTTTGAAAGACATGGTTTTCTTCGATGGCAAATCTTACAATTTCCAAATCTCATCTTGGAAGAACAAAGCTTTGGCTGAAGGGGAAGTTAACAACTTACGCAAACAAGGTTTTAACGCTTTCTTGGTGGAAGCGTTCTTGCCGGATAAAGGCGGTACTTGGTATAGAATTCGGATCGGCTCTTTCAAATCCGAACAAGAGGCTCTTGAGTTTAAGAAAAAAAATAGTTTCTAATTATCTGCGGATAGAACATGAATCTGATTGAACTTTTATACAAAAACGGGTTTATGATTTTACCCATCTTATTTTGTTTCTTCGCCGCAATCTTTCTTATAGTTGAAAAGTACATCGTGTTGGCAAAATCGAAAGTTAATGTTGCTTCGTTTACGATTAAGATTCGCGGGATTCTTAAAAGAAAAGAATTTAGCGACGCAATTAATTATTGCACGGAAGAAAAATCTCCGGTAGCTAATATTCTTAAACGGGGACTGCGGAAAAACAAACTCGGCAGAACCAGAATGATAGAAGCATTTGAATCGGCTGCTAAATTGGAAATTCTTAAGCTTGAAAAAGGTCTAACTACACTCGCAACATTTTCCAAACTAGCACCTTTGCTTGGCCTTTTAGGTGCAATTACAAGCTTAACATTTGCTTATCTGAATTTGCAAGAACAAAAGTCCGTCTTTGATCTTTCCCTATTGAACAGTGAAGTTTACGGAGCAATAATTTCTACTACACTTGGAATAATTGTGGGCATTTTTACAATGGTCTTATACAATTACTTTTCTTCAACTATTAAAAGGACGGTTGCAGAAATGGAAGTTGTTGCAACTGAGATAATTGATGTGCTTGATGATTCCATCCCCTATTTCGCTGAAACAGAAATTGATGAGAGAGAAACCGAGTGAAGTTTGAGCAAACACACAAACCTTTACGCGGAATAAACTATACTGCACTTGTAAATATCATTGTCGTTGCTGTATTCATTTATCTTCTCGCGGTAAAATTAATTGGTTTACCAACTTACCCGGCACAAGCCGTTTCTCAACAAAAAAAGTTAACAGTTCCTTCACAAAAAGAAATAACAAACTTACCCGTTGAAGAAAAACAAACTAAAGAGATTGATAAACCAAAGCTTGAAACAGTTGGCGATCAAAAAGAAAAAAGTGAAGTAACCAGAAGAGGAAGCAAGAACGAACTTGGTTTTGAATTAGATTTTGGAACCGGGGCACCGCGGCAAATAAAAAACTTCTTTTTACCAGAGACAAACATTAAAGGAAGCGGAAGAGTAGTTTTGAAGCTCCGTTTTTCAATTAGGCCGGATGGTTCTGTTGCAAAGATTTTTCCGCTTATGAAAGGCAATCCCGATTTAGAACTTGAAGCAATGAATTTGCTGAGAAAATGGAGATTCGAGAAATTGGCGAGAACTGCAGATCAAGATGATCAAAAAGTTGAAATTAGTTTTCGCCCTCAGTAACAACCGGTTTTTCATCCCCATAGTAAAATTTGTAGAAAAAGTATTCCGCAATAGTTAGCAGCGTTAAAGAAATTGTATTGGCATCAAATTGAATTCCGAACCCTTTTGGTTCAATAACAATTTTTACCAATGAAGTTGCCACAGACCAACCGACTGTAAACAAAATAATTACCAACGCTAGATTGATGAATGCGCTGGAGAGAGATTCATCTTGCCATTTTTTTGTAAAGATTATAGCAGTAAATAATAAGTGGGCAGAAAAGATTAACGCTGAAATCATATTAAACTTCCGATGATTTGTTTTTACTATTTAGAATTTGAGCTCCAATTAGCCCGCCTACAATTCCGAAAACCGTGTTTACTATTAATCCGTTGATCAGAATGGAAAAAGTGTAAATCCAAGAGAAGCCGTAATTCATTAGTTCGTATCTAACAGTGTGCAAAATATCGAGTACATCTTTCTTAATTTCCGGTGTGACCGGGAAGCCTTCGATCATTCTTTGCATTTCCGGAAAGGCAAGTATCACATCATTCTGTCTTGTTATGAATGTGACTAATATTTCAAATGCGCTTCCGAATAATGCAGCAAATAAGCCGGTGAACAATCCGAATACAACTGCTTTAGACATCGGAATTCGCTCTTTCGATTTATTCGCCTTCTGATCCAACAACAACGAAAGAAATACTGCGAGCGGTAGAATTAAACAGCAAGAAAAGCTTTTTATAAATGGAACGATTTGTAGAACTCCAGCGCCAAAACCACAAATAATCGGCGAAATGTATTTTTTCACTTTTTCTTCTGTTTTATTTCTTGAAATAGTTTATTCAATGCTGAGTAAAAATATAAAAAACCGGTTGAACCTAAAAGCAATCCGGTAAAAAGAGCTAAAATTTTCGAATAACTGTAAACACCAATCGAGTAAAGAATAACATCGGCGAACATTGGCAGCATTGCAATTAAAAAATATTTAACACGCGGTTCACTTGGTAATTTCCAGATTAGACTAATAATACTAACTAAGAAAAAGCCGAAATAAATTCCGATGCACCTTGCGCAAACTAGAGAGTGATATACCGAGTCTCCTAATAGCTTATGGCTTTGTTGATGACAAACATGTGAATAAGCATTTTGAAGAATTGGCAGCGCAAAAACGGAATTTGGGAAAAGAGGAATTATCCACTCGAAAAATATTCCGGATACCCAAACCAATAGAGTTATAACGATTAGTATTCGAACCCAGAGTTGCATTTATTGCTGGATCTGATAAATGAAAATTGCAGTTCCGGTTAGTACGTATAGTTTTGATTTATAAACACAAGCGTCCATAATATCTTCGCTCAGATCGAGTTTGATAACTTCTGATGTGGGATAATAACTTTGCTCGGTGCTTTTTATCAATAAGAGATTTTGGGAATCTACAATTGTAATCCAATTAAAGAGTGAATTTATATTAGTTGCTTGAAAGGGAATGTTAACCTTGTTTTTCCCATTTCCATATTGGTCGAAAATAAAGATCGAATTTGCTTCCAGTGCCAGAAGGTTATAATTGGCATCCAAGCAAAATTTCTGAGGATCGGAGAGGCGAAAGCTTCCGGCTTCTATTCCTCCGATTTCTGTTATAAACTCTCCTCGCAAATTAAATTTCAGAATCCGCTTGTTGTCGGAATCCAGTACATAAAAATCCCCTTGATTTGAAACCGAAACTGATGTTGGATATCGGAATGAAAAGCGTTCATCGGTTGTCTCCCTAAAGGAAAGCTGAGAGATGAAGTTCAAGTCTTTATCAAAAAATTGAATCCGGTTATTATTCTTATCGGCTATATAAACATTGAGAATGCTAGCAAAAACATCGAAAGGAGAGTCGAATGAGCCAATATCCCATCCATATCCGCCAATAGTCTTAATTACATTGCCAAGGGTGTCTAGCTGGGTTATTTCATTCTTGAGATCATCCGAAACGTAGATCATTCCATACGGATTGATTGCAAAGCTTCTAGCAGAACTAAAACTGCCTATTTCTCCGGCTGGAATTAATTTTTGCCCATAATTTGCGATAGTAACTATGAGTAAAATTAACATGTAAAGTTTGTTTTTCATCTACTCCTTTGCGCTATTTAACTTAAATCACAAAAAAAACTTAGGCATAGTTTCTGAAAGAAATCTCTTATTAAAAATAGCGAAATTTATTAAATTTGCTTCGGCTTCAACCAAAAAATTAGACACTGAGGAAACAATGAAAAAAACGCTATACTTATTTCTAACTCTTCTTATTGTTTTTTCCTCTTGTAAATTAAAAGAAGACACCACCGGCACAGACGGTACCGACTCGCCGACCTCAACGACAATAAAAGTACTTACTCCAAACGGAAGCGAAGTTCTTCCGGAAGGTTCATCATATCAGATTACGTGGAGCGGAACCGGTACTACTTTAGTAAAAATTCAATATAGCGTTGATAATGGAACTTCTTGGTCTTTGGTAGTTGATAGCTTGTCAAATACCGGCGTGTATAGTTGGTTCCCGGTTCCAAATTCGATATCAAATCAGTGCAGACTACAAGTAACCAGTGTTGATGGAAAAAGTACAGATGCAAGCGATAACGTTTTTTCGATTGTAAGAAACAGTAATCAGAGTTTAAAAATTTCCTCGCCAAAAGATAAAGATGAATGGGAAGGGGGAAGCGCTAAGGAAATTAAATGGTTTAGCTCGGGCATTGATTCGGTAAAAATTGAATACACAACGAACAATGGAACGAAGTGGAATTTGGTAGCCGTAGATAAAAAGAATACCGGCATTTATTATTGGGAGCCGGTACCAAACACTCCTTCTACTTTAGCTAAAGTTAGAATTATGGATGCAAAAGATGGCGAGCCCTCTTCGGAGAGTGTTGTGTTCAATATTCTTCCGGAACCAAAATTAAAAGTGTTGGCTCCTAACGGTAAAGAATTAATCATTTCGGGAACCAAGAAAAAAATTGAATGGATTTCTGAGAATATTGAAAATGTAAAGATTGCATATACTTCAAATAACGGGTATGAATGGAAAACGATTGTTGAATCAACTCCTTCTATTGGATATTACGAGTGGTTGAATGTCCCAAGTTTAAATTCTCAGTTATGTAAAGTTAGAATTTATGATGCAAAGGATAACGAACCTTCTGATGTATCTGATGAAGTGTTTACAATTTCGAATCAGATAACACAAACCATTGAATTGACATCTCCTGTTGGTAACGAAAATTGGCAAGCGGGTACAAATCAATCCATTAACTGGAAATCAACCGGAATACAAAAGGTTAATTTAAGATTTACAACCACTAACGGACTTACGTGGAATAAAATTGCTGATAACTTGGACAACATTGGAGGTTATGAGTGGAATGTGCCTAATCTTGCATCCAAAGCACCACAATGTTTGATCAAAGTTTCCGATGCTGTTGATACGACACTTTACTCTCTATCAAAATCAACATTCACGATCAGTCCAATTCCAAAATTGAAATTGTTGAAGCCGAACGGCGGAGAAACATGGACTGCCGGAATTATTGATACAATTAAGTGGCAATCTGTTGGTGTTGAAAATGTTACTCTGGAATTTACACCTAACAACGGTACAAATTGGTTTACAATTGTAGAGAAAACTCCTTCAAGCGGAAGCTATGCAACAAGCTTTTCAGCCGCCGGTTCGCAGTACAAAATTAGAATTACGGATAAAGAAAACGGATCACCTCAAGACGAAAGTGACGGAACATTTGCAGTTACTGCAGAGCCCAAGATTGTTGTTTTAGAGCCTAATGGAAAAGAGGAATGGTATGCAGGCTCTTCAAATAATATCAAGTGGACTTCAACAAATATTACCAACGTAAAGATTGAATACACTACAAATAACGGCGCAAGCTGGGCCTTGATTGAATCATCTACCCCAAGTACAGGTGTTTATTCATGGAAGAATATTCCAGGTAATATTAGCTCTCTGCAGTGCCGTGTAAGGATTAGTGATGCAACTGATAATATTCCGTCGGATATCTCCGATGATAATTTTAGCATTCTTACTTATGGCGTTCAATTAATAAAGGTTACTAAACCAAACGGAGGTGAACGTTGGCCGTTAGGTACTTCGCAAGAAATTACTTGGGATGCTGCCGGTCTAACGAATGTTAAGATAGAATACACAATCAACAACGGATTGAATTGGAATATTATAACAGCAAGTACGCCAAGCACCGGATATTATACTTGGACTCAAGTACCAAACACGCCGGGTACAAATTGTAAAATTAGAATTAGTGATGCATCCGACTCTGCACCATCTGATGAAAGCGATCAATTCTTCGTAATTGGTACGGCCCCAGCATTAAAAGTGATTTCGCCAAACGGAAATGATACTTGGTTAAGCGGGTCAAGTAAAGAAATTAGGTGGTCTTCGGAGAATGTTGCTCTTGTTAAAATTGAGTACACAATTGACGGTGGCGCAACATGGAATGTTATAGCCAATTCAGTTCAAAGCATTGGAAGCTACTATTGGAATAATATTCCGGAACTAAATTCTTTGCAGTGTAAGATTAAAATAAGTGATGCTCAATTTGGTACTCCATCGGATGTTTCCGATGATAATTTTGCAATTATGAAGCCGGGCGATCAACAACTAAAAATTAAAACACCAAACGGTGGAGAAAATTGGGTTGCCGGTTCTTCTCAAGTAATTTCTTGGGATGCTGGTGGTATTGCAAATGTAAAGATTGAATTCACCAGCAACAACGGAATTAGTTGGTCTACAATTGAAGGAAGCACACCAAGCGATGGATTCTATAATTGGACTCCGATACCAAATATTGATGCAACAAACTGTTTGATTCGAATTAGTGATGCACAAGACGGTAATCCAACTGATGTAAGTGATCAATTCTTTAGGATTGGGACAACTCCAACTATAAGAGTCCTAACTCCAAATGGAAACGATACATGGATAACCGGAACCACTAAAGAAATCCGCTGGACTTCAGAAAATATTACTGATGTAAAGATTGAATACACTACAAATGCAGGCGGAAGTTGGAACACTGTTGTTCAGTCTATGCCAAGCAATGGCAGCTATTTGTGGTCGGTTCCGGATGCAAACAACTCGTTACAGTGCAGAATAAGAATAAGCGATGCTACCTATGGTTCGCCGTCTGATTTATCCGATGATAATTTTGCGATTATGCGATCCGGTGCACAGCAATTAAAAATTGTAAGCCCTAACGGTAACGAAAATTGGAATGTTGGTTCTATGCAAAACATAATTTGGGATGCCGGCGGAATTGCAAATGTTAAACTTGAGTACACTACCAATAACGGCAATACCTGGACTCTGATTACGGCTAGCACTCCAAGTAATGGTTACTATACCTGGAATCCTGTTCCAAACACACCAGGTACAAATTGTAAAATCAGAATTAGCGATGCACAGGATGAAGTGCCTACAGATATGAGCGATGCATCGTTTTCTATTTTACCTGCTCCATCAATAAAAGTTATTTCTCCAAATGGCGGAGAGGTGATCCAATTCGGAACTACAACCGAGATACGCTGGACTTCGGAAAATGTGATGTATATTAAAATTGAATTCACTTCCAACGGAGGTGCAAATTGGTCAACGGTAGTTAACTCAACTGAAAGTATAGGTACTTATCAATGGCAAACTGTTCCAAACATTTCTTCTCAGCAGTGCAGAATTAGAGTAAGTGATGCTTCCAATGGTTCATCGTCCGATATGTCTGACAAGAATTTTGAAATAACTAATACGATTAATAAATCGCTTAAAGTAGTTGTACCGAACGGAGGAGAAAATTGGGAGGCGGGCTCAATTCAGAATATCACATGGAGTGCATCAAATGTCGATATGGTAAAGATAGAACTTTCTACGAATCAAGGAAGCATATGGACCACGCTGGTAGATAATCTATCTGGCGGTGCCTATCAATGGAGTATTCCTACAAATCTAAATTCTGTCCAATGCCAAATTCGGATAAGGGATATAACTGATACTGAGATAGCAGATGTAAGCGATGCTAATTTCACAATTAATCCCCGTAAATACATTTATGTAAAAAGTCCATCTGGCAATCCTACCTTCAAGGATAGCGATCCGGTTACTATTGAATGGGAGTCAACCGGAATTAGCTACGTTGGAATAAAATATACTACAACAAACGGAGCCGGCCATTACCCCGATACACCCGCATTTTATCCTTTAGTGGAAAAGATGCCGAATGAAGGAAAGTATGTAACTAGTTTTTCACTGCCTTCGCAAGAATACTATGTGGTTGTCTATAATGCCGATGATGATTCTCAATCGCCAAGTGCTAGAAGCATAGGTAAGTTTACAGTTGTTAAATCTGAACCGGAACCGGTTCCAAGCATTACTATTCTTACTCCTAATGGTGGCGAAGAGTGGTTAACAAGTGATCCGGCAAACAAGTATTCTTTTGAGATAACCTGGAGATCTGTGAACGTACAGACAGTAGATATTTCATATTCTCTTGATGGTGGTGCACGTTGGAATACAATAGCCGAAAATGTGCCAAGCAATGGCTTATTTAATTGGGTTACGCCAACGCAAATTGATTTTAGATCGGATAATTCTAAAATTAAAATAGTAAGTTCTAGCAATACAGCTATTTCTGATCAATCAGACGCGCACTTCAGCATACATCCGCAAACAAAATTGTTGCGTTGGATTTTCCCGAATGGTGGAGAATTTATGCATTATCCGGACGTAGCCTCACCAATAACTGATACCGATACATTAATTACATGGCATTCTGCCGGTATATACTTTGTAAATATTGATTACTCTTCCGATAATGGATTGAGTTGGAGTAATGTGGTAAGCAATACTCCTTCGACCGGAGCTTATAATTGGGACTTGCTTACAATTCCGTTTATTTCTACAAATGGAAGAATTAGGGTTACAGATGCAAGTGCAGACGCAGGATCTCCCCCTATGAATGATGTGTGTGATAATATTTTCAATATGCATATTATCAAGTCTGGAAGAATGGCTGTAAATGATGATGCCCCGATTTTGATCAAACCAAATCAGAGAAAAGTGATAAAATGGCTTTCACCCGAGGGTTCAGTAAATGCATCAATAGAGTATTCGGCGGATGGCGGCAAGAGTTGGAACATAATTAACTCAAGCGTGAAAAGCTCTCCATTAAGAGTATCCGAATATGTATGGAAAGCACCAAACCAAAATTTGGAAAAGGTAATTCTAAGAGTTCGAAACGGAGAAAAAATTATTCGTAAAATAAATTTTTCGATAAAAAAATAAATTAAGTTAATTATGCACAAGAACTAATATATTTGAGATAATGTTTTTGCCCCATAGTGTAATTGGCAACACGTCTGACTCTGGATCAGAAGACTTCAGGTTCGACCCCTGATGGGGCAGCAATAAGCTTCTACGATAGAATTTTAGAATGCTTATAAACTTATTGATTCCATAAAAAGTCTGAATTAGCCTACCGGGCACTACTGTTGCTACAAAGCCTAAGAAATCAACAAGGTTAATTGCTGGTCGTTTCCTCTAAGTTTATTAACGTGCTTTATTACGTGACTGTATTTAACGATTTTGTATTCCGAATTGATGGATTAATTATAAAAGTGAAGGATTGAACCAAATGCCATATAAGAAAAGTACAACTACACATCATTTCTCCCGTTCCACACCTTCCATGAAAGAAACTTGGGATCTCCAAAAAGCTAAGCTCAAAAAGAAATATCCGAGCCTAACGGAAAGTGATTTACGCTATGAAGAAGGAAAGAAAGGCGCTATGTGGGAGAAGCTTCAACTAAAACTTGGATTAAGTAAAGAAGAGTTGCAAAAGTTAATTGCGTCGATATGAAAATTGTGGCGGTTGCTAAATTCAATCTAATTCCCAAAGGGTCCAATCATGAGTAAAGGTCAAGACAGCAAGAAAGCTTCTAAAAAAGTACCGGCAAAAACTGTAAAGGAAAAAAAGGCCGCTAAAAGAGACAAGAAAAACGAAAAAAAGAAAAGTGGGATTTTGAATCTGTAGGACACTTTCACTTTGCAGCACAAAATTATCAACTCTATTTTTAATCTTCAGCCGATGCTTCGGAAGCCTTCAAACTTTCGGAATTCTCATGGCATATATTACAGCGAAATTGCAAACTAGGTGTTATTGCTCGAATCTAATTCCACTATAATTATTTACAATATGATATTACCAAAATTAACGGGTATTCTTATTCTGAAGATTAATATTTTAATCCAACTATAAAATGTTGCAACAATTCAATTTGGAGTTTGGTTTGAAAAACGCACAAAGGTTTTGGAAAGTAATATTTATCATTTCTCTCTTTTCAATTTTCATTTCCCCACAAGTATTGTCGCAAAATCATAAAAGCTGGAGCTACAATCTCAATATTTATGAAGTGAATACTCGTCAATATACTGCTTCCGGAACATTCAATGAGTTTAGAACCGCACACCTTGATAGAATAAAAGAAATGGGCGTAGGCATTATCTGGTTTATGCCGATAAATCCTATTGGAACTAAGAACCGCTTAGGTTCACTCGGCAGTCCTTATTCTGTTAAAGATTTTCTTTCAGTTAATCCGGAGTTCGGCACAATTGAGGATTTCAAAACTCTAGTTAATGAGATTCATGCTAAGGGCATGTATGTAATTATTGATTGGGTCGCGAATCATACTTCATGGGATAATACTTTGACTACTTCTCATCCGGAATGGTATGTCAAAAATTCAAGCGGGAATTTTATGCCGCCGGCCGGTACAAACTGGACTGATGTGATCCAACTTGATTATTCAAAACAAGGATTGCGAGATTATATGGTTGATGCGATGACTTTTTGGATTAAAGACATTGGCATTGATGGATTCAGATGCGATGCAGTTAGTTTTATGCCTTCAGATTTTTGGATAACCGCAATAAGTAAACTTAAGGCAATTAAGCCAAACATATTTATGCTTGCCGAAGATGATAAATCAACTTACCAATATGTGGGATTTGATATGTCATATGCTTGGGGAATGTATGGATTTGGAAGCGGCGTATTAAAACGAATTGCTGCCGGTACAAACAATGCAGATGATTTCGATCATTATGTTCACACTGAAAACCTTTCTTACGATCAGCATTACCGAATGTACTTTACTTCGAATCATGATGAGAACTCTTGGTATGGAACAGACTTTGAATTATTTGGAAATGCTGCGGAATCATTTGCCGTATTAACTTCCATAGTAAACGGGATGCAATTAGTCTATGGCGGCGAAGAAGCCGGATTAAACAAACGACTTGCATTTTTTGACAAAGACAAAATCACTTGGCAGAATCATGCCTTTGCAAATATCTATAGCACTTTGTGGAAACTCAAAAAAGAGAATCGAGCTTTATGGAATGGTTTAAGTGGAAATTTTTATAAAAGAATAAAAACTTCCAATGACAAAAATGTATTCGCATTTATTCGCAAGAGCGGCGAAGATAAAATACTGGCAATTTTCAACCTCAGTTCTAGCAGCAGCACTTTCAGCATTGATGACACGCTTTTCTATGGTGCTTATGTAGATGTTTTTTCAAACGGAAAAGTAACTTACAATCAAGCTACAAATATGACACTACAAGGATGGAATTACAGAGTTATGAAAAAGGATAATTCTTCCACAAGTATTGAAGAGGAAAAAAGCTTGCCTTTTGGTTTTGAACTAGAACAAAACTATCCAAATCCCTTCAACCCGGAAACTACCATTAGCTACAAGGTACAAGCTGCAAGCCAAGTAAGCTTAAAAGTGTATGATGTTTTGGGAAGAGAAGTTGTAACGTTGGTAAATGAATTTAAACAGCCGGGAGTTTACAACTCTACGTTCAACACTCTACACTCTTCACTCACTTCCGGTGTTTATTTCTACCAGCTTCAAACTTCCAATTTTTTGCAGACTAAAAAAATGATTGTACTTAAGTAATACTTGCTCACACTAAAGCCGGCAATCGCCTAGTTTTGCAGTTGAGCAATTGATGGTGAAATGATTACAACAGATCTCAACCTCTTCAAACGTATTCTCTCGATTAAGAATTCTTGATATATTAACTTTGCAACACCGCAAGTTTTTCGAGGAAGTGTATTCAAATGATTCATGTAAACACAACTAATCGGATAAGTAATGAAAAAAATATATTATTACGTTTTGGCTCCACTCACCATTATAGTTTTTTCCCAATATCAATCCTTAGCTCAATCATTCTACGATATCAATACCGTTCAAAAGATCGAGATTGTGTTTAAACAAAGCAATTGGGATTATTTGCTGGACACTGCGAAAGCTGGGAGTGAGAGCTATATAATGGCCGAATCAGTTACAATTAATGGGATTCGTTTTGACAGTGTAGGCGTTAAGTACAAAGGAAATAGTACTTACAACGCCAATCAAACAAAAAATCCATTCCATATTGAATTGGATACTTATAAAGAACAAGATTATCAAGGTTACACGGATATTAAACTGAGCAACGCCGCCAAGGATCCTTCATTTGTTAGAGAAGTACTATCTTATTCCATTTTAAGAAAATACATGAATGCTTCCTTGTCTAATTATGCAAATGTATATGTTAATGGAAAGCTGATGGGATTGTATGTAAGCTCCGAATCAGTTGGTAAGAAATTTGTGAATAAAAATTTCTTTTCTAAGACTAATGCTTTTTTCAAATGTAATCCCATTAGCGGAGCCGGGATGGGCACAACTAACATTCCTAATCTACTTTATTTGGGTGCAGATAGTGCCAGCTATTATAAAGCTTACGAAATGAATTCCGACCACGGCTGGAAGGACTTAATAAATCTGTGCAACATCTTGAACAATGATATAAGTAAAATAGAAACCGTTCTGGATGTAGATAGGGCGTTGTGGATGCTCGCTTTTAATAACGTTTTGGTTAATCTAGATAGTTATATAGGTGTGTTCGCTCAGAATTATTATTTGTATAAGGACAATACAGGACGATTCAATTGTGTACTCTGGGATTTCAACGAATCATTCGGAACATTTAGTCAATCCGGAACAATCAACTATACTAGTACTGCTTCCAAAAGCCAGATGACTCATTTACTGCACGCTGGCGACGCGAAATGGCCATTAGTGCAAAAGTTGCTGTCAATTCCCACATACAAGAAAATGTATTTAGCACATATGCATACGATTCTAACCGAGAATTTTTCTGATGGAAGTTATTTAACAACTGCTCAATCATTGCAGCCAATAATCAATTCCTCGGTACAAGCAGATCCTTATAAATTTTTCACTTACTCACAGTATCAAAGCAACCTAACGCTTGATGTTACTTCAGGTGGACCTGGCGGCGGCATTTCCAGTCTGATGAACGCTAGAAGTAATTATCTACTTTCTTTAGCTGATTTTACTGCTGCGAAACCATCAATAACTAATGTTGCGACCAGTGAAGCTAATCCAAAAGTGAATAGTAATGTTTTCGTTACGGCCAGCGTGACAAGCACAAATACAAACTCGGTGTACCTTGGATATCGGACTGATGTAGCTGATGAGTTTATTAGAGTTCTTATGTATGACGACGGTTTGCACGGAGATGGCGCATCGGGAGACAATACATATGGCGCTTCCATTCCGGTTTCCGGCTCGTCAATTCAATACTATCTTTATGCCGAAAACAATAATGCCGGTGTTTTTTCACCGGTTAGAGCAGAACATGAATACTATTCTTTTAAGGCTGACGGAACTAGCAGTGGTAGTGATATCGTAATGAATGAGATTTATTCACGAGGTACTTCTGCAAATCCGGATTGGGTAGAAGTTTATAATTCTTCTTCCAACCAGATTGATATTAGCGGATACAAGATTTATGATTCCGGCGGACAGAGCGGAACGAAACCAAAAAAGGAATTTCCTTCCGGAACTGTTATTCCGGCAAAAGGTTTTTATGTTATTATAACTGATGATACCGATGCAAGCGGTTTCGGTTTATCGAATTCCGGAGAAAAGGTTTGGTTGGAGAATGCATCCGGTGCTGTAATTGATACTGTTACATTCCAAGGACATACAGCAGTTCAGTCTTATGGAAGGGAAACTGATGGGGGAGAGTGGAAAATGTTAAACAGCATAACTCGCGGAATCTCAAACAGTTCAACAACTGATATCGTAACTGAATCGCCAATCTCGACCGATTACAAGCTAAATCAAAACTATCCAAATCCATTTAATCCCCAAACAACAATTTCCTTCTCAGTTCCAAAGAGCAGTGTAGTTTCATTAATTGTTTATGATGCATTAGGTAGAAACGTGGCTACTTTAGTAGATGAATTACTAGCAGCGGGGAATCATCAAGTTCAATTTAACGGTGCTGAACTTGCCAGTGGAATTTATTTCTATCAGTTACGCGCCGGAAATTTTGTGGCAACAAAGAAGTTTATACTCTTGAAGTAACGGCAGAATTCTTTTCCAAATATTTCTGAATGGATTGGATGATGAATTCAACATTTGCATCGGTTGGATCACTTTCGTGAAGTAAAGTGAAATATTTTAACGAATGGTGTACGTCGCAATAAAGCCAGATGATTCCCATACTCAAATTGTAGTCGTAAGTGTTGGAAACAGTGTCGGGCTGAGGTTCTAGTTTTTCGATTAATTCCGGACAAGGACAATCATCTTTGATAGGATCGGTTTTAATAATAAACTCAATATCACTACGAACTAAATCATTAAAAAATGAGAATGCTTCTTTCAATTTGCCGGTCTGAGTGTAACAAACAACCAATTTCTTTTTAGCCGAACGATTTTCGGGATACTTTGAAAGTACTTCTTCAAATTCCTTTTGTGCGGCGGAGTAGTTTCTCGCCATAAAATACTGATTGCCTAACATTTCACTCATTATGATCACACTATTAATATTAAAGAGGCTCTAAGTCAAGAGCCTCTTATCAAAAATACTAATTATTTTGGATTTGCGCCCGTAACAAATGCGAATGATTTTATTTCTGTAGCCGGATTAAACCAAGATGATACACCATTCGTTTTCATCCAATCATAGTTCATAACGTTAACACCAAACATTAAAGTTTTTGCATCGTAACCTAGAACTTTTAAAACTGTTGCTGCTTGTGAAGATGTTTGTCCCGTATAGCAATAAACAACAATAGTTTTATTTGTTGGCAATGTTTTCAATGATGCAGCTAATTTGAAATCAGCTTTTGGAGAATATTGAATTGCGCCCGGTAAGTGACCTTTTGCGTAATCAGTTGCTGCCCAATAGTTTACTATGTAATAGTTGCTTAATGCGCCTGTTACTGTACCCCAAGCAATCTTAATATCGTCAAATTGAGCGCCGGTTGATAATAAAGCTTCAACTCTTGCTTCAAGAATTTCTTTGCCCGTAGTTTTGCCGGTTGTTAATGTTGGTAATTCTCCTGCCGCGTTTTTTGCAGTTGTAGTTGTTACAAAGCTGGTGTAGTTGTTTCCGTAAGAAGAAGTAGACCATGAACTAGCACAGCTTGCATTCCAAGAAGACATTCCCCATTTAAGTGATGATACATTTGAGTAGCCGAGCAATCTTAATAAAGAAACTGCATATCCAGCTGTTTGTCCTGAATAACAAGCAACTACGATTTTGCTGTAAGAAGCTGCATTAGCAAGACCTTTCATGTAAGTAACAATGTTCTTTAAATCAACTCTAACTGCACCGGAAATATGACCCTTTGTTTCATAATCAGTTTGCGATCTGATATCGATGATATGAATTTTGTCCGGTGTTGCTAACATCATATCGCTAACATCTTGAGCTGGTGTAATTGCTGGCGCGTTATTGAGAAAATCGCCGTTAGCTTCAAGGTATTCTGCAAGTACTTGAGCTTCATTAATTTTTACTTCCGGTGTAACCGGATCTTCGTCTTTGCTGCAACCGGTGTAAACAAATAATGTTGGTATAATTAATAATAGATAAAACAAATTACGCAGTTTCATTTTTACTACTCCTTGATGTTTTTTGTTTGTTCATGGTTTTGTGTTGCAATTATTTCACATTCCAGATATATGGAAGCTTGCCATCTACAGTTATTGATGAAGTGGCGCTTGTTTCCCAGCTTTCCAAATCCGACTTGAATAAGTAAATCTCTTTATTTCTATATGTTCCATCAGCTTCTTTAATAATATGGCATGCATCGTAGCAAGCTTTTCCGGCGGCTAGTTGAGTTCTTGTAGTCCATTTAATGATGTTATGCGGAGTCGCATATTTGTATGTTGGTTTCGCTTCAAATTTGGGAAGTGAAGCAACACCAAAATTGCTCCAGCTATCCGGTGCCATTAACGATCTTCTTAGCACTGCGTACTTAAATGGTTTTATATCAGTTATTGGATTCATTCCAATCTTAAATCCTTGATACGATGCGATTCTTGCACCCTCTCCGGCAATGTGACAGCTACCGCAGTTATTATAATCTTGCGAGTGACACGTGTTGCAAGAAAATGAACTGATATGATTCTTATGGTAATTGTTCGAGGTTTCTAATCTTTTATGGCAATCCGTACACTCCGGCATCATAGGCATTTTGTAGCGCTGATCGTAAATCTTTCCGTCGCCATGAACTTCATTTTGGCTATGACAATTCATACATGTGAAAGATCTTTTTGTTAAGTGAACATCCGGTACAGTTCCAACTGCTTGTCCAAAGTAGGCATGCCCGCCGCGGCTCACATGGCAAGAAACGCAAACATCTCTCATATCTGGAGTTTTAGTGAATGCATGTCCGCGAGATAGTCCACCGCCAGCTGCATTTGGGCGCCTTACATGGCAATCGCCACAACTTCCATGGCAAGTTGCACAATTAGCATTGTAACCGGCTTTCATAGTTTCCGAAAGCTGATCGAATCCCGTTGGAATATTTGATAAACCGGAACGAAGAACAACCATCGATTTTTGTCCCCAGCCTTGCTCGTGCAAACTATTCTTTGTTCTTAATGCAATATCGGTATGACAGATACCGCATTTTTCATCAGATTTTGCAGAAGGTTTTTTTATGAAATCTTTTGAATGTGCTAAAGCTTTGTCTGAAGTTCCGTCAACACCATTATGACAGCTTACGCAAGGCATTTTGCCATGAATATCACTCTTGAATTCTTGGTAGCCATCTCCGCCAAGATAAACTCTATCATATGGTTCGTAATGAGGAGCTTCACCACCGCAGCCATGGCTGTCGCCGGTTGCCGGAGGATCGGGAGTATAAATCTTTTTTAGAGTTTCATAATTTGTATGGCATCCTTCGCAAGATGCTGTTGATTTAACAACATTAGTTTCCGGTGTAATTGGTTCTTCCTTTGGCTCTTCTTTGCATCCAACAATGATGATTGCACAAAAAAGAACTAGTGAAAGTAGGATCGATTTAATTGCGTTCATTTTTATTCCAGAATTACTTTTGATGAACACTTTTATGCAATTAGAATGCCGATTTGAAAATAGAATAGAAATGACTTATTTAAAATTTGTTGCGAAACAAATTGTTTCAGTAGGAGAGTCTGTCTTATTAGAAGTTCACTTAGTTATAATTAGGGTGTGTTTTTCATATGGAACAATGTTTCGCTGCTTTGGAACAAATGGAACAGTCTATTCAACCAAACCAAACCTTTTCATTTGACGCCAAAGAGTTGTTCTTCCAATTTTCAATTCTTGTGCAACTTTAGTCTTGTTCCATTGGAATTTTTCTAATGTGGAAATCAATTCGGCACGTTCGCGTGAATCGGGGAAAAACTCGCGAGTGTTCTCAGTATTTGCAGAAGCATTGGACTGCTCGATAATGTTGGGAGGGAGTTTGCTGCTTTCAATAACATTCTTTTTTGTAGTTCTAACAAAAGCATACTCAATCACATTTTCCAATTCGCGGATATTTCCCGGCCATGAATAATTTAACAATGTAGTTAGTGCTTCTTCATCTATCTCAAAAATTTCTTTTTTGTAATAAAGAGAAAACTTGTTTAAGAAGTGGCGCACAAGTGGAACGATATCTTCTTTACGACTTCTTAACGGGGGAACTTCAATTGGAATTACGTTTAATCTATAGTATAAGTCTTCTCTGAATTTTCCTTTTTTAAGTGCGTCCTTAATATCAATATTTGTTGCAGCAATAACTCGCACATTCGAAGTTCGTGTAATTGATTCGCCAACCCGCTCAAAAGTTCCTTCTTGCAAAACTCTAAGTAATTGAATCTGCATTTGAAGCGGCATCTCTGCAACTTCATCTAAAAAAATTGTCCCTTGATCCGCAATTTCAAATCTGCCGGCGCGGTCTTTAACCGCATCAGTAAAGGCTCCTTTTACATGTCCAAATAATTCGCTTGCAAGCAAGTTGGAAGGAAAGACAGAGCAATTTATTTTGATGTATGGATGCTGGTTTCTTGTGGATAATTTTTGAATAGCGTTAGCTACTAATTCTTTTCCCGTACCGGATTCACCATGAACAAATACCGGCGCGTCTGTTTCGGCTATTTCTTCAATCAACTGGAAGATATCTTTCATTTGCTTGCTGTGTCCGATAATTCCGTTGAACTGTGACTCGCTTTGTAGATTCAAGCCGATAGCTTCAAACTCAGTAAGATCGCGGAAGGAAACAATGCCGCCGGTAGGCTCATCATTTTCATTATATAAAACAGAGGCACTCAATTTAATTGGTTTCATTGAGCCGGATTTGCACTGAATTTTACTCTCAAAATCGAATATATTTTTTTTGGTTTTTAAAACTAGTGCTATGGGGCAATCAGTAAAACAAACGTCAGAACGGAAAATATGTTTACAAAAATGGCCAATTACCTCATCACGGGTTTTCCCGGTTATTCTCTCAGCGGACTTATTAAAAAATTTAATACGAAAGTCTTTGTCGACGGTAAAAACACCCTCACCAATTGAGTCTAATATGTGATCTTTAAGGTTATCGCTTATTGGCATTTGCTAAACATTTTCCTTTATGTAAGCAAAGATAAGTAGGGAAAACGATCTGAAACAAATTGTTTCAGCATCAGATACAAAAAGAGGCTGTCTCAGAAGTAATGTTTTATCATAGAATAGCCCGCGGATGACACAGATTTAACTGATTTTCGCAGATTATTCATTTGAAGAATTACTTATGAGACAGCCTCCTATCAAGAGGGACTCAATAAAGTTAAGCTTCCACTGGAATAAAAGCTTTCTTCAATGAATTCACAAAATCGGCTGCGCTTAATGCGGCAATTGTTCCATCGGCAACAGCTGTTGTAACTTGTCTGTACCTTTTCGCAATTGAATCTCCGGCTGCAAAAACGCCGGGTAAATTTGTGGCCATGTTTTTATCAACTATAATTTCTTTGTTTTGGTTAAGTTCAATTAGACCATCTAACTTTTCAGTATTTGGTACATATCCTATGAAGATGAAAACACCGTCAATCGGGAATTCAGAAATCTCTTTGTTGCTTAGATTTTGAATCTTAACGCCGGTTAATCTCTCTTCTCCAATAAACTCAACTATCTTAGATTCCATCATAAAGTTTATTTTGGAATTTGCCTTTGCTTCTTCGATATAATGTTCGAATGCTTGAAAGTGATCGAACTGATGGACAATGGTAACTTTGGAAGCATACTTTGTTAATGATACGGCTTCTTCAAGAGCAGAATTACCACCGCCAACTACAATTATTTCTTTGTCTTGAAAGAAATCTCCATCGCAAGTAGCACAGTAAGATATTCCTTTCCCTTTTAGTTCTTCTTCTCCGGGAACTCCGATAGTTCTGGATTTTCCTCCGGTTGCAATAATTACAGCCGAGGAAGTATAGATATCAGTACCATTAACTGTTACTTGTTTCAGCTCTTTATCTAACTCCATGCCGGTAATTTTAAGATTGGATTTAATATTGCATCCAAATTTTTGAGCTTGTGCTTTCATGTTTCTTGCAAGCTGGTAACCGCTTATGCTTTCAACACCGGGATAGTTTGCAATTTCATGAGTAAGCACCATCTGCCCGCCGATAGTTCCTTCATTTAGAATTAGCGTTGAAAGCTTAGCTCTGGAAAGATATATTCCGGCAGTTAAACCGGCAGCGCCGCCGCCTATTACAATTACATCAAAATGATTATTCATTTCTCTCTCAAAATTACTTGCCAAAGTTTTCGTCTAAAATAGTGGTTACTTGTTCTTTGCTTTGAATGCTGCTCGTTGCTTTAACAACTTTGCCATTTTTATAATAAACTACAAATGGTAATCCTTGGAAACTTCTGCATTCCGGTAATGAACGAATTACTTTAGCATCCGGAGAATCAAATTCCATATCGGCAAATTTTATATTCTTGTATTCGCCTTCAATTTCTTCCATTACTTCGTAAACCGGAATACACATTGGTCCCATTCTGCCGCAGCAT
>CAZEDR010000008.1:0-27572 GCA_964510975.1 uncultured Melioribacter sp.
CGGAAACAGAAAGAGGTCGCCTCAAAAAGTTACTATGGGACGGCTTTTCATTTTGAGCAAAAAGAATAATTTTCTCCTGGCGATATTGTTGCCCGCTTTGATAAATTATGAGCCATAGCAACCAGCCCGATTTCAGCTGTTACTTTTTCAGTTCCTCTTAGTAAAAATCGGTTGAAGTTTTATTATGCTTAACCGGTTGTGTGAATTAGATTTGGGATGATCGTAAAAGTAAATATATCTGTGTAAACCTGTGCTGAGTTTATCGAAGTATCATAATAAATCCGTTTGATCCGCGTTCCATTTTTTGATTAAATAATTGCTTTTTACTTCGTAAAGATTAATTCACACAACGGGTTATGCTTAATGTTTGCGAAGATTGGTTCTACATCAGCGTATTTTTTCTTTCGGTAGTAAATTTTTTTTCACTTTCCAGTTTGTTTTGCTTTTTTGTGCAGAAATTACCCGTGTGGCTAACTTCAATTATTCTGTTCCCTTTTTGATTGCGACATCTACCTTCGGGCAAGAATAGGTCCATCAGTTCTTCGATTCTTCTTTTTCCCCATAAATTTAACCTCTTCTTTTGCCACCTTAAAATCCGCTGAGCCGTTCAAATTTTCCGGGAATTAATTCAGCGAGATTATTTAAGATTTTTCACTAAATTTCGTTTGGGAACCCTCACCAAATAAGAATCAAGGAGAAATCAAATGGAAGAAATGCAAAACCAGGATGCACCAAAGATGTCCTCCGTTGAAGATGCACAAGAAGAGCAAGAACTTTCTCATACCGATAAGCTTGTTGGCGTTTTTACAGAACCAATGCCTATGTTCACAAAGACGGCACAGTTTCCGGCTAAAACTACGGATTGGATTACACCACTTTTACTCGTAATAGTTGCATCAATAATTTCAATTTTCGTCGCGTTCAGCAACCCGGCAATCCAACAAGAAGTGAAAGCCGAAAATGAAAAACAAATTCAAAAAATGGTTGATGAAGGAAAATTGACTCAAGAACAAGCCGACCAACAAATGGAAATGTCCGAAAAATTTATGGGTGGCGCGATCTTTTATATAACTACAACTATTTCCACGTTCATTTTCTGGTTCATCTTTTTCTTTATCGCAGCCGGGTTCTTCCATTTAGCAGCTAAATGGATACTTAAAGGGGAGTTAACCTATAAAGATTCTATGGTTGCGTATGGATTACCATTTTATATCTTAATCATTCAGGTAATAGTTACGCTAATTCTGACGTTAGTATTCGAAAAATCTTTTAAAACTACAAGCGTTGCGGCATTTTTAACACTTGATAAACAATCGTTCTTGAATTTTTTTCTCAGTAAAATTGATGTCTTTTCGATTTGGTTTTATGTTGTGGTAGGAATTGGTTTTGCTAAGATGGCTAAATCGAACGATACGAAAAAATATATAATCCTCGTTCTGGGTTTATGGATTGGTTTCAGTTTAGTTTTCTTCGCACTCGGTAAGTATATTCCATTCTTAGAACGCTTCAACGGATAATGTTTTTACGGGACTCATTAGAAATTCTAATGAGTCCTTCTTAATCGATTATCAACGTCTGCTCCAAACAATTCCTTTACTTCCCCAATTTTCAAATCATCGAGAAATAAATTTTCTATTCTTACACGAACAAGCCGCAATGTTGGCAGTCCAACTGCCGCTGTCATTTTTCTTACTTGCCGATTTCTTCCTTCGATTAGAGTAAGCGAAATCCAGCTAGTTGGAATGCTCTTTCTTTCTCTTATCGGCGGGATGCGCGGCGAAAAGTTTGGAGCATCAATCAACCTGGCTTTTGCCGGAAGAGTTTTCTTTCCTTCTATCACAATTCCATTGCAAAGTTTTTGTAGAGCTTCTTTATTAGGAATTCCTTCAACTTGAGAAAAATATTCGCGCTCGTGGTTATGCTTTGGATTTAGAAGATAATCTGTCAGCGACTTATCGTTGGTAAGCAAAAGAAGTCCCTCGCTATCCATATCAAGTCTGCCAACCGGGTATACATCTTTGGGAAAATGATAAAGCGAAGCGAGTGTTGGACGGTTTTGTTCATCGGTGAATTGTGTTAACACACCGTAAGGCTTGTTTATAATAAAATATTTTTTCTTATCCATTACTTGCAAACTTCAATGATAGCCGTATAGTAATTACATTCTTAATAGAACGCATATTAAACTGATCTAACAGATTAGTATGGATCAAATCAGTTTTTATTTCCGCCTCGAACGACGTTAGTCGGGCAGGAGTTGAATCTGTAAAATCAGCGTTCCATTACTTTTCATTAACTCGAACTGTTGAACAAATTAAATTATTGATTGCGGATCAACATCAATTATCAGCCTAACATCACGGTAACGAGATTTTTGATTAAACTCTATCATTGCATTTAGCAACGCTGTCCGCAAAACTTTTCCGGATGGATCAAACTTCTTACTGCTCTTTATTAAAATTTGCCAACGGTAGAATCCCTTTATCTTATAAATGATCGCTTCCGTAGGTGGTGTTAGTTTTAATCCGCCCGGATAACTTTTTAACATTTCGAACAAGTCTTTTATAGCTCCGCGCGCACGCTCTTCTTTTTCATCCTTTACTTCAATTAAACCAATTCGTGTAAACGGAGGGTATTCACCTTGTTCGCGTAATACAATTTCTCTTTGATAGAAGGCCTTGTAATCGGTTTCCAAAACTTTTTGCAGAACAAAATGTTTTTGATTCTGTGTTTGTATAATTACTTCGCCTTCTTTTTCACTTCGCCCGGCACGGCCGGCAACTTGCGTAAGAAGTTGAAACGTTCTTTCATCAGCGCGAAAGTCGGGAATCCATAACGAAGTTTCCGCCGCAACAACACCAACTAAAGTAACGTCGCCAAAATCCAATCCTTTTGAGACCATTTGCGTTCCAACAAGAATTTGAATCTCTCCTTTTCTAAAACGATTTAATATTTCTCCAAGGCTTCCTTTTTTACTGATTGAATCGGAATCAATTCTTTCGATTGCTACATTCGGGAAATAATAACCAAGTTCATCTTCAACACGCTGAGTTCCGGTTCCAAAAAATTTCAGTGCGATTGAGCCGCAATTTGTGCAAGCTTTTGGCACCGGTTGAACTATGTTGCAGTAATGACACTGCAAAATATTTTTATTGATATGATGAACCATCGCCACGGAACAATCGGGACACATAATCACTTCACCGCAATCATTACAAAAAACTTGTGTAGCAAAGCCGCGGCGATTTTGAAGAATGATTACGCTTTCTTTTTTCTTTATTCTCTCGCCAATCGCTTCAAGTAATGTTTGGGAGAAAATACTTTCCATTTTCTTTTTCTTCTTCTCAATCGTAATGTCAACTAAACGAATGCGCGGCATCTTCGCGTTATCAACTCTTTCAAGAAGCTCTAGAAGAGTAAACTTTCCGTTGAGTGCATTATACATGCTTTCAACAGATGGAGTTGCGGAACCAAGCACTGCGGGACAGTTGCTCAATCGCGCACGAATTATCGCCGCATCTCTTCCGTTATATTTTGGAACAAGATCGTTCTGTTTGTAACTCTGATCATGTTCTTCATCGACCACAATTAATCCAATATTTTTCAACGGAGCGAAAAGCGCTGAGCGTGGTCCAATAACCAGACTATATTTCTCTGCAACAATCCCACGCCATGAATCGTAACGCTCGCCAAGCGACATTCGACTGTGAAGCACAGCGATTTTATCTTTGAAATGATTGTAGAATCTCGAGGTAATTTGAGGGGTAAGAGAAATCTCCGGCACTAAAATTATTACAGTTTTGCTTTTCGCTAAAACCTTCTTTGCAAGCTCAATGTATACTTGTGTCTTACCGCTTCCGGTAACACCATGAAGAAGAAATGTTTCAAATTCATTCGCCTCAATTCCAGCGCTTATTTTATCAACAACATTTTTTTGTTCGTTTGTCAACTCGAACTCTTTTATAGTCTCGGTATAAACTTCCGAATAAACCCGCTCGACTTCTTTATCAACTACTTCAACAAATCCTTTCTTTTCTAAACTTTGAATTGTAGCTTGGCTAAGGTTTGTTTTCTTTAGCAGTTCGGCTTGCTGGATCGCTTCTTTCTTAGCAATCAGTTCAAGCAGAATTACTATTTGTTTCGGCGATTTCCTCTCTAGCTCCGGCATGGCTTCATAAATTTCGTCAACTGGCTTTGCAAGCTGAACAAACTTTGCTCTCTTAGCGCGAACTTTACTTTGCTCAACGAGATTTAGAATAGAAAGCGCGCCAATTTTTTCTAACGAGTGAAGCAATGAATATATACTTTTACTTTTCAGCTGCTTCTGAAGCCGCGATATATAGTGAACATCTTTTTCAGCAAGAATACCTAACAGTTTTGCGCGAGGAGTTGTTTTCTTCAATTCTTGATCATAAAGCTGGGCGCAGAACTTCATATCGGTTACAATTTTGCGCTTGGACTCAACATCGCTTCCGTATGGAACAGAATTGCGAAGCGCTTCGCCGAGAGAGCTAATATAGTATTCCGAAATCCATTCGTAGAATTTTATTGCTGTTTCGTCAAAAATCGGAAGGTCATCCAAAACATCCCTTATCGGCTTCACCGTTTCTTTGATATCCGTAGTTTCCGAGATGCCAACTACAAATCCGGTAAGCACACGCTTGCCAAAGGGCGCAACAACTCGAACACCAATTTTTACAATTGGGAGGAACTCTTCCGGTATGGAATAGGTAAAAGAATTTCTAAACGGTAACGGAAAAACGACTTGGCAAAACATTCAATTTAGCAGTTAGTTATTAGCAATTAGCCGTTAGCTAAAAGCTAAAGGCGCTACTAATATAATCATTGCCAATTCGGATTGCTCGGAATCGTAACTTTAGCTTAAATTGGCACAACAAAAAATCAACCAATGGAGAAATCATGAAAAAATATGTTGTTCTATTATTGCTCGTTGCATTCACATTTTCTAATGCTGCTAATCTAAAACTTGGCAAACCTATCACTGTAAAAGATAAATCTTCTGTTTCAAAGATTTTGCAAAGCCCGGCAAAGTTCGAAGGCAAAACAGTTTTAGTTGAAGGAAAAATCCTTGAAGTTTGTCAGGATAGCGGCTGCTGGATTGAATTAGCTGGCGAAAAAGCCGGACAGAAAATCAAAGTCCAATTTGAAGAAGGAAAAGTTTCAGTTCCTAAAGACAGCAAAGGTAAGATAGTTTCCGTACAAGGAATTGTTGAAGAAGTAACTCCAGAAAATTCTTGCAGCGACGATAAACACGCAAAGGGTGATAAAGTAGTTGTTAAGGAAGATGCTAAGAGTGACTGTGGTGGGTGTGCAAGCGCTAGCTCTTGCGGTGATGAAGCCAGCGATTGCGGCGATGGTGAAAAAACTGCAAAAGTATACCAAATTAAAGGCCTTGGTGCTGTTATAAAATAGCATCAATCTATTATATATGGAATAACTAGAAAGAGGTTCCCTTTTATGTTAAAAGCAAATCCTCATTCTCAATAGTAGAGCTGAGAGTTAAAACTCTTAGCTCTTTTTTTATCTTTAAAAAGCGTTAATCAAGGAAATCATTTTTTTATCAGCAGTCATACTCATTCATTCAATTGAGTAGCTGCAAGATTATTATTAGATGTAATAATTACGCATTGAATTTAAGGCAAATCCTGTCTTCGGTTTGAACGACCCTTTATAAATGTTTATCTTTGCCACTAAATTCTAACAAGGAGTATTTTTTTAATGAAGTTTAAGAAAAGAACACATACATGCGGCGAATTAAGAGAGGCAAATCTTGGCGAAAGCGTTGTACTTAATGGTTGGGTTGCTATTCGTAGAGATTTAGGCGGAGTTATTTTCATTGAGTTGCGAGATCGATTTGGTATAACGCAAGTTGTGTTTGAACCATCATATAATTCTGAAGCTCATGAAATTGGTAAAAAACTAAGAAGCGAGTTTGTTATTTCAATTGAGGGTAAAGTAAGAAAGCGTCCGGAAGGCACTGAGAATTCCGCATTACCAACCGGCAATATCGATGTTATGGTCGATCTTCTAATTATTCTCAACCAAGCAGAGACTCCTCCTTTTGCAATTGAAGATAATATTGATGCTCATGAAGACTTACGCTTGAAATATAGATATTTGGATTTACGCCGCCCGGAAATGCAGAAAGGTCTTTTGTTGCGTCATAAGATGTATTTATTAACAAGACAATATTTTGATAAAAACGGTTTTGTTGAAGTTGAAACACCTGTACTGATGAAAAGTACACCTGAAGGCGCCAGAGATTTTCTTGTTCCCAGCAGACTTCACAAGGGAAAGTTTTATGCATTGCCGCAATCCCCGCAAACTTACAAACAAATTTTGATGGTAGCTGGATTAGACCGCTATTTCCAAATTGTAAGATGTTTTCGCGATGAAGATTTACGCGCTGATCGTCAATATGAGTTTACTCAGATAGATGTTGAAATGTCTTTTGTAGACGTTGAAGACATATTCGAAATTGTTGAAGGCTTGATGAAAGTCTTTTACCAAGATGTTTTGAATATGGAATTGGAAACACCTATTAGGCGATTAAGCTTTGATGATGCAATGGAAAAATATGGAAGTGATAAACCAGATATTCGATTCGGTTTGGAAATGGCAACTTTAAATAAAGTTTTTGAAAAATCTGAATTTAGAGTTTTTAGAGAAGCGCTTGATACGAATGGAATTGTAACTGGATTAGTCGCAAAAGGATGCGGAGAATACACGAGAAATCAGTTGGATGTTCTTACTGATTATGTTAAAAAACTTGGCGCAGGCGGATTAATTTGGATGCGAGTAAAAGAGAATGATCTCGACGCTCCAATTGCAAAATTTTTGGCGGAAGAAGAAAAGAAAAATCTTGTTGCTTCATTAAACGCTGAGCCCGGTGATTTATTGTTACTTCTTAGTGGTAAAAAGTTGAAAACTTTGAGCATTATGGGACATCTCCGTCTAGAAATGGCAAAGAGAATGAATCTTATCCAAACAGATGCAAAGCCAGCACTTCTTTGGGTCACAGATTTCCCATTGTTTGAATGGGATGACGAAACAAAACGGTTCTACGCAATGCATCACCCATTTACGTCACCGCGACTTGAAGATATTCCATTAATGGATTCAGACCCCGGAAAGGTTAAAGCTCGAGCCTATGATCTGGTACTAAATGGAAATGAAATAGCTGGCGGAAGTATAAGAATTCATGACGCCGCCCTCCAAGCTAAAATGTTCAAGTCTCTTGGTATTTCGGAAGAAGAAGCTAATGAAAAATTTGGCTTCCTAATGGGGGCCTTCAAATATGGAGCTCCACCACATGGAGGAATTGCGTTTGGTTTTGATAGACTAGCAATGCTTTTTGCCGGAAAGCATTCTATACGTGATGTAATAGCATTCCCCAAAACTTCAAGTGGTATTTCTCTAATGGATGAATGTCCTTCATCAGTAGATGAAAACCAATTAAAAGAGCTACACATCAGAACTCGTTGACAACTTTTCCCTATTTTACATGTAAAATCTTCCGGGTGAGTTAAATTTACTTTTAGCTCACTTTTTGCTTTCCTTTAAGTAAGCCCTTCATTATATTGTTTTATAATTAGTTATAAAATAATATATTTCTTTCAAGCTGGTTCGGTTATTGTCATAATTTTAATTGTACTGAATAGTATCAGTTAGAAGCAATTAGAAAAATTTACCGAATCAAATTTTGGAGAAGCATTGGGTCAGCAGCAACTTCTTTTAGTAGTACTTGGAATTATAATTGTCGGAGTTGCAGTTT
This sequence comes from uncultured Melioribacter sp., assembly GCA_964510975.1. Lineage (GTDB taxonomy): Bacteria > Bacteroidota > Ignavibacteria > Ignavibacteriales > Melioribacteraceae > Stygiobacter. The sequence continues at coordinate 7,796 of CAZEDR010000008.1, forward strand.
TTGTTGGAGTTGGTCTTTTTAAGGCAAGCGCTATTGAAAGTAAGCGTGCTATAATTACCAATGAATTAGTAAATCTTGCAGCTATGGCACAACAATACTATCTAAAACCCATTTCTCTTGGCGGTGGAAGTAGAAAGTTTACAGGATGGAGTGTACCAACAGAACTTGAAAATACGGCAGCGGGTCATTACACCGCAACTGCATTTGTAGATAGTGTTGTTATTATAGGTATTGGTAACGAAGTAGTAACTAATAACGACTCGATAAAAGTGCAGATAAACGTAAAGGCAACTTCGGTTAGAACAATAATTGTAAATTAATGAATTTGGCTTTGGAGTTAGTAAGATGGGTCAGCAACAATTGTTACTTATTGTTTTAGGAGTCGTAATTGTAGGTATTGCAGTAATAGTAGGTATTAACATATTTGTAGTAAGTAGTTCACAAGCTAATAGAGATGCTGCAATATCGGATTTGACAAATTTGGCTTCATCAGCACAACAATTTTACAGAAAACCAACGGCTTCCGGCGGTGGCGGGAAAACTTTTACGGGATGGGTAATTCCATCAAACGCAGATACTACCGCAAATGGAACATATGCTGCGGTTGTAGCAGCTCAAACGGTAACTTTAATCGCAACCGGCATTGAAAAAGGTAACAATGGAACTAGTGGAGTTAAAGTAACAATGGTAGTGGGTCCGGAACGAATTCTTTCAACAACAATAAATAATTAATCCTTTAATAGGACTAAATAAACAAACACTAACAACAAACAAAGGAGTTAAACCATGGGTCAGCAGCAATTATTACTCATCGTATTAGGCGTTATCATCGTTGGTATCGCTGTAGTAGTTGGTATTAATGTATTTACAGCCAGCAGTTCACAAGCAAACAGAGATGCTGTTATCTCCGACTTAACAAACCTAGCGTCTTTAGCACAACAGTTCTATAGAAAACCAACAGCTCTCGGTGGTGGCGGAAATACTTTCGCCCCTGGTGGTAGTTTAGACTCTTGGGAAATACCTGGTTCAATTGATACAACTGGTAATGGTACTTACGCTGCAACTGTGGCTGCCCAAACTATTACGCTAGTAGGAACTGGAAATGAGAAAGGAAACGATGGAACAGCGAAAGTTAAAGTTACAATGGTTGTTGGTCCCGATCGTATCACATCGACCACTATTGACAATTAATTTTTAGAGTAATTTTTCTTAATTTAAGGCCGATAGAATAATCTATCGGCTTTTTTTATAAATAATTGGCTACTAATGGTTGAAGTAAGATTTACAGCACTTAAAAATAACGGACAGGTAATCAGTGGTGCATTAACTGAGCCATCCTTTGCGCTTGCAAAAAAGAAGATTCAAAAGCTAGCCGAAAAAAACCAGCTTAAAGTTCAATCAGTTGAAAAGAAAGTTACTTATCTCTATAAGATTAAGAAAGGGAAAGAAAAGCCAATAGTGGGGGAACAACGTGCGTTTAACAAAGATGAGGTCTCTAACGCACTTAGAAAATTAGGTTATGAAGTAGTCTCAATAAATAGAAAATTGCTAGATTTTAGCACGAAACCTCCTCAACAAGAAATCGTTTCTTTTGTGAAAATTAGTGCAGAACTGCTTGATCAAAAACTACCTTACTCAGAAATTCTAACTCTTCTTATTAATGATATTCAGAACAAGACATTAAAGGAAACATTAAAGCAGATTAACAATGAACTCAAAAAGGGAGGTGATAGCGAAACCGCATTTCTTCGTTATCAATCAATATTTGGAAAGTTTACAGCATACATGCTTGGATTGGCTTCGAAAAGCGGTAATATGGCAGAAATATATAAAGCCACTGCCAAATTCTTAGAGCGCCAACAAGAATTCAAAAAGAATATGAAAAGCGCTCTCATTTCTCCGTTAGTTACAGTTTTTATTTTGTTCTTAGCAGTAATTTTTTATGTAGGATATATTTTTCCAGAAACTGCAAAGTTGTTTGTGAAATTTAAAATTGAACTTCCCCCGATGACAGCCTTTACTCTAGATGTAAGTGACTTTCTTGTGAATAATCTTCTACTAGTTTTCATCGTAATTCTTGTTCCACCAATAATTCTTGTTCGTCTAGCAAAAACTAAACAAGGGAAACTCATTGTTGATAAATACATGATGAAACTTCCAATTATGGGTTCACTTATTCATAAGACAAACATTGAAGTTTTTTGCAGAGTATTTTACACATTGTACAGCGGCTCTGCTGAAAGTATAGAACCAATTAGAATTGCAGCTGAAGCAACCGGAAATGATTACTTTGAACAACGTATTAAAAATGTAGCAATTCCAATGATGATTAAGCGAGGTGTTGGTATTACCGAAGCCTTTGAAGCGAGCGGAGTTTTTACCGATACTGCGCTTTCAAGATTTCACTCCGGAGAAGAAACCGGAACAATTAAAAATACTGCTCTTCAACTTGCAAACTATTATGAAAGCGAAACAGTATTTCGCTTAAAGAATATAATAGAAATGATTCAAGTGTTTGTTGCAATGTTCATCATGATTGTAATGATTGGCCTAACATTAATTTCGGCTGAGACCGCTACTATTAGTCCAAAACCTCCTGTAATGAATTAAGGAATTAAGATGTTAGAAGCTCAATTAGAAATGACGGATAAAATAGGTTACCTACTTTTAAAGAAAGGAATAATTGATCATAAAATTTTAGAACAAGCTTTAAAAATCAAAGATTCTGATCAAACGAAACTCAAAAGAAATCTTGCGCAGATTCTCGTTGATGAATTCAAATTTGATCACGATATAATTTTTAGAGAAGTGGCTGTATTATATGCTTTTAAGGAACTTAACTTTCCTATTGATGAACTTCCCGAAGAGCGAATCACTGAAATGAAAAACATGATGACTAAGCAAGGCGAAGAAATTAAAAAGCTTCTGCTCGAGCATCGTGTTATACCTTTTAAGTTCGACGACCAAATTCGCGATAAACTAATATTAGCCGCTGTTGATCCTACAGATAGGGCCTTGGCAAAAATTGCTTATGCTCTGAACGTAAAAAAATTCGAAATAAATTATCTCCGGAAAAAAGACTACGATAAGTTAATCGGGCACCTAATTGCGACAGAGAATGAATTTCTGAAGATGATGCAAGAAGGCAACGAGGAGATGCATGTAGCCGAAGATGATGCTTCTGTAGACGAAGAAGAACTAGATGCTGAAATAAATAAAAGTGCTTTAATAAATTTGATTGAAGCAGCTCTCATCGAAGGTACCCGAAGAGGTGTGAGTGATATTCACTTGCTTCCAAAATCCGGTAACAAAACCGACATTTATTTTCGTTTAGATGGAAAGCTTGCACTCTGGCACACTCAAGAGAATACTCTACCTGAAGCTGTTATGGCTGTTGTGAAAGACCGTTCTAAAGGTATGGATAGATTTGAAAGGGAGAAAGCGCAAGATGGTTTTATTCAACGCGAAATTGATGGACACATAATTCGTTTCCGTGTTTCTGTTTTGCCAACGGTTGGTACTGAACTAAAGAACAAATTTGAAAGTATTGTAATAAGAATTCTTGATGATAGAAAAGTAATAAAAGATCTTAGCAAGCTCGGATTAGTTGGGTATTCCAATCAAGCGTTTGTAAAGGCAATTTCTGCTCCACAAGGAATGATTATCCTAACCGGTCCAACCGGAAGCGGTAAATCAACAACATTGATTGCGGCGCTATACCAAGTTATCGATCCGACCAAAAATGTTTTAACTGTTGAAGACCCGGTTGAGTATGTAATTGAAGGTGCGCGCCAATTAAAGATTGGTTATAAGATGAACTTTGAACAGGCGATAAGATCAATCTTGCGTCACGATCCGGATATTGTTCTTGTTGGTGAGATGCGCGATAAGGAAACGGCTGAAACAGCTATTAAACTTGCGAACACTGGTCACTTAACTTTTTCAACACTTCACACAAATGATGCACCAAGTGCGGTTGCCCGTTTATTTAAAATGGGTGTTGAACCATTTTTGATTGCCTATGCAATCAACATTATAGTAGCACAACGTCTCATTAGAAAACTTTGTGAAGCATGTAAGAAAAAAGTTACCAATCTTGAAGAACATGTTCATTTGGCTGGATTAGATATTAAAGACTGGGCGGGAAGTGAAATTTATGAACAAGTGGGTTGCGATAAATGTAATCACTCAGGTTACAAAGGAAGAATGGCCATTCACGAAGCACTATATTTCACAAAAGAAATTAGAAGACTTATTGTAAATGCAGGCTCCGATGTAGATGAAGAATCCATACGTGAGCAAGCAAGAAAAGATGGAACATTAAGTTTGCGCGATGCCGGTTTTCAAAAAGCAAAAATGGGCTTGACTTCGATACACGAAGTTATTGGCGCTACAATGGAAGATTAAAAGGCTTTTTGAAAAGAGCTTATCATGTTAGTTTTATATATTTTAATGTGAGGTATCACTTTACTCACAAATTTTTCATAGAGTGGTAAACAAAAATGCTAGCTGAAGCAAAACAAATCTTATCCGGATTTGCCTCCCGTGTTCCTTCAACTGTTTTGGGAGCGGAAAGGGTACGCTATATAGCCGAACATATTCAAGAATTACAAACCGATCATCGATTGATGCTTCTTCATCTATTGAATCATATTCTTGCAACAATGATTGATAGAAATGCATCTGATGTTGAAATAGGCGGATTCGGAGCGCAGAACTCTGTTTGGTTTAGAGTGTTTGGTAAAAAGGAACGCGTACTTGATATCCCTCAGTTTAGCGAAGATGAAGCTTCAGCTCTAGTTATTTCCATTTTGAATAAAAGCCAAATTCAAGCATTACTGGAAAACAGAAATCTGGATTTCAGTTACACGTTTAGATACGACAAAATTCAGAAGCAGTTAAGATTTAGATGTGATGCATATTTTGATCTGGATAGCTTAACCATGAATATGAGAGCTATTCAAGCTACCATCCGTCCCCTAGAGAGTCTGGAATTTCATCCTTTTGCTGTTAAGACGATGAGCCATAATTATATCAAATTTGGTTTATCGCTAATAACTGGAATTACCGGTTCCGGAAAATCTACAACACTCGATGCAATAATTGATTTCCATAATGATTTTGACCCAAGCCATATAGTAATCATTGCTTCTCCAATCGAATTTGTGCATCGTTCTAAGAAAGCCATTATTAAACATAGAGAAGTAGGAAGGGATGTTCCTTCGTTCAAGGATGGTGTTATCCAGTCTTTGCGTCAAGATCCCGATATAATCGTAATCGGTGAAATGCGTGACCCTGAGACAATCTTGGCCGCTCTTGAGGTTACAGATACCGGGCACAAAGTGTTTTCGACGCTCCATACATCAAGTGCTGTAGAATCAATCGATAGAATAATCGCGGAAGTTCATCCGAATGAGCAAGAACGTGTCAGAAATCGCTTAGCAGACGTTTTAATTTCAGTTGTCTCTCAAAAATTGGTTCCAAGTCTCGATGGTAAACGTGCGTTGGCTAAGGAAGTGTTAATTGTTACGCCAAGTGTTAGAGCGGCAATAAAGAACAATAATACAAGTGAAATTTACATGATGATTAACCAAGGCGCCCCACAGGGCATGGTTACTATGGAACAAGATTTGCTGAGATTATATTCAGAGAAAAAAATATCCAAAGAGAACGCAGTTGCTTATTCGAATAACAAGACAAGGATTCTCCAGCTGATGAAGGGCATTTAGTATTGAAACCTATTGTCTGCATATACTGTGAAGGAACAGACGCAAAGATAGCGGTTCTCTCTAAAGAGAAAGCCGGTATTAAAATATTGCGTACTGCTTCTTTAACTATGAGCAGAATATCTCAAAATTCTTCGCATGGTACTAAAACAGCGCTGGCAGAAATTGAGAATCAATCAATGGGAGTTCTTACTTCTGATGATTTATCATTTGATAATCTCGATTCTGCTGAAGGAATGAATTCTCACAGACGTCTAGAAGATACTTCAGATGTTGCTCTGTTTAATTCGGCATTAGCTGGATTAAAAGTTACAAAAATGGATTACATTCCAATTGTAACTGAACCGACTGTAAATTATCATCATTACGACGGACCACCGGAATCCAATAAGAAAAAACTTTTGCAAACTGTAGCCGCCGATATTCAGACTACCAAAGGCATTACAGTTGAACCAGATATGCTTGATGTTGTTAGTATTAACGACAAAACAATGCTAGGGCTATTTCTTGAAGGAGATATTCATTGTGTTGGATTGGTTAATCAACTTGCAAATCTAAACAATAAGCGCTACCTAAAAATCCCTACAATTAAAAACGCAGAACTTGCATTATCTTATTACGTTTCCAAGAGCAATAAATTTTTCCCGGAAGATTTTTCTCTTATAGTTTATATAGGAAAAGAATATAGCAAGTTGATTTTTCTTGAAGGACAAAAACTAAAACATATTGGTAGCACTTTAGATATCGGCACCAAAAATCTTCACACGTATGATGTGTACTTTTCCAAGATATTATTGGAAATGGAAAATGGTGGAGTTCCCAAGTTAGATAACATCATCATTTGCGGCGAAGATCGTTCGGAAAATTTAATTCTTTCTTTCTTTGGTACCTTTCCGGAAGCAAACGTTACTGAATTAAAATTTGAAAATTTTGATACAAGTCTTCTCAGCGAAGAAGAGATACAAAATCTGGCTTTGTATTCAATGCCAATTGCAGTAGCAATTGAATATTTTGATGAGCTGGCAAAGCAGCATGTTGGTGCAAATTTTCTCCCGAAGTATATTCAGGAAAACCAAAAAACTTTCCAATTTGCATGGCACGGCTATTTGCTTGTAGCAATATTATTTGCTGCAACTTTCTTCTTTACATTCAATATTCTCTCTAAGGTTAGAGAACTTAAGGATCTTGATTACGAAATCGAGAGGCTTCAGCAGCGGCGGATACAAAACCAAGCATTAGCTGATGAAATAGCTCCACTTTCTGTGAGAATAAATACGTTTGATGCAACACAAGGAATAATTGATTCTGCCGCCATCGGTTCCGGAATATGGAATAGAAATTTATCCAAACTTTCGGATTTTATTGAACGCAGAAGAAGTTTCTGGTTCACTAAAATTGAACCAATAAATCCCGAAGAATTAAAATTGAGCGGGTACTCACTTTCCAGAAGTGTTCTGACCGAATTTGCAGAGCAGAATAAAACTACATTATTGAAAAGTATTAATTACGAGCCTTTGAGAGAGAAGAGTGCATTTTCTTTTATTATGGACTATCGCATAACTGAAGATACGACTAAGGCTAAATGAGTACTAAGACCAAAAATAGTATCATTATTGCGATAATACTTGTTGGCATTTTGCTCGCTGCCGGCTTCTACGATTTTATTTATCAAAAGGGAAAAGTAGACGAAAAAACTCAGCAGATAAAAGATCTAAAACTTTATCAGTTAGATACCGAATATTTGGTGCAGCAGTTGACAGAGTTGAAAAAAAGAGTTGCCCAGCTTGATTCTATACTTGCTAACAGAAAGTATGCTATTCCGGTAAATATTTCTCAAGCAAATTTTTTCGAGTTTGTGAACCAAGTGAGTTACAGTTTTTCTCCCGACTCATATGTAAACATAGAGTATGCTGATATGGAGACTTTTCCGAATTTCAACAGCTACAATTATTCTCTTTCCGGAATTGCAGAGTTCGCAGATTTATTCCGCTTGATTTATGCAATAGAGGAAAGCAAGAATTTGAAGAAGGTTACGAATGTCGAACTATCGAATAATGTCAAAGTTGATAAAGATGGCGAACCAAATTATTTGGTCAACTTTAAATTTACTGCTAAGGTTTACTATTCGGCAGATGAACGCTTTTCATTTAAAGGTGGCGCTGAGAATTCGCTCGTTCCAAATCCGGCATACGATATTTTCTACCCGCTTGTTAGGAATGAAATTCCACCAAATAGCGACGGACTTATGGATGTTCAATCCGGTCAGTTGCTTGCGCTTATTCCGGATGGCGCGTTTCTATCCGATGCAAGCGGCAACACATATTTGTTGTGGGAAGGCGATAAAGTTTATCTTGGCTACCTAACAAATATTGATTATCAAAACAACCGTGTGAACTTTGTTCTTAACAAAGGCGGTGTAATAGAAAATGTTTCGCTTCTACTACAAAAAGAAAAGAAAGAGAATAAGTCAGGTAAATAAAATGAAAAATTTTTTAATGATACTTGTGTTATTTGGGTTAGCAGTTCCCCTCTGGGCTCAAATTGACTTGAAAGAAAAACTGAAGGGGTCAGTGAATCCCGAAGAAATTGTAACACTTTCGGAAACTATTCCGTTTAGTCAAGCTGTGGAAGTATTGAGCAAAGTAAGTGAAAAGTTAACAGGCAAAAAAATTGTTACATTGGTTTTCAGTGACACTCCAATTGGTGTTGAGATTGATAAAATGCCTTACAAAAAAGCTTTGTTCATAATTGTTCAATATAATAATCTTATTGTTGAAGAAACCGAAGTAAATCTAGTTGTTAAAAAGAAAGATGCATCCAAAGCAGCATTAACTAAAGATGTCTATGTTCCCATAACCGAACGGGAAGTAAAAATATCGGCATTAATATTTGAAGCAAATGTTTCCGATATGAAGGAGAAGGGCGTTAACTGGGAATTCCTCCTATCTCGTTCTGGATTGAGCATTGGAAGTAAAATCGTAACTACGCAAGCTTCTTCATCTTCATCTGGTTCGGAAACGGTTACTCAGAATCCGCCGGAATTTAGTATCTCTCCCAAAGTTGATTTTACAATGGGAAAGTTTGATGGAACCGCAACGGGTATGTTTAAATTTTTCGAAGAAGAGAACTTAGGTAAAATTATTTCCCGGCCAACAATTTCAACTATTAACGGAGTTCAGGGAAGAACACAAGTAGGTTCAGAATTTTCTATTAAGGAAAGAGATTTTGCCGGTAACTTAATTGATAAGTTTTATCAGAGCGGAACAATAATAGAAGTTACACCCAACATTATAAATGAAGATGGTGTGGATTATGTCCTGCTGAAAGTGAAGATTGAAAGAAGCTCGGTAATTCCGGGTTCCATTACAACAGAAAAACCTAAAACAGAAGTAACTACAAGTTTGCTATTAATAAATGGTGAAGAAGCGGCAATTGGCGGGCTCTTAGTAAATGAAGAAACAATTAACAGAAGAGGTGTTCCATTCTTAAAAGATTTACCATGGTGGGTCTTTGGGTTGCGTTATCTTTTTGGATATGATCAAATTTCGGTAGCTACAAAAGAAATAATTACTTTAATAAAGGTTGAGTTGCTTCCTTCTCTTAAAGACAGGGTTAATGCTAAAAAGGGTGATGTTCTAAGAAAAGAAATACTTGATACCCAGAGTAAAATGAAAAACTATAAAGAACAAATCGATAGCGCTAAGTCGGAACTAAAAGAGAAAGAAAAATTGGAGGATGAACAGAAAAATTAACTACATCCAGCCAATAGCTGAAATATCTGCCGATGTTAGACAAATCCAAATGATGTTTGAACACAATTTTTAAGGTCAGACCCCCATGAAGTTGAATGTACGGTTTCTAATAACAACGTTCGTAATTGTTCTTATTGTTTCTATCTCTTCAACATTTGTGTTTTATGCTTTAGCCAATCGTGTATTAATGCAGCAGCAATCAACATCCTTAATCAACGCCACAACAAATTTTGCTTTCACTTTCCAATCGGAATTACAAAAGACTGATGAAGACTTTAGCGCTCTCATTCCCAGACTAAATAATTTTACTTCCGTAAATCTTGATTCAACTAACATCGATTTTTTGTTCACACTTGTTAACGACTCTTTGATAAATACCAGGGAATTGAAAGTAAAAAACAGTTCCTACATTAACACACGCACCTCTTCTTTTCAAAAATTCTTTACAGATAATCAGACTCTGGTCTTAAGGTATTCTCAATTGCCGGATGGTAAAACATTTTATTACGGCAGAATGATTACTTCCGAATTTCTAAATAAGATTGGAGAAAAAATTAATGCTGAAGTAGCATTGGTGGTAAATGATTCACCCGTTGAAGTATCTAATCCGGATCAAAATCAAGTTAGGCTGCTAAGCGTAGTTAATGCAACACGCTCGTTAAAATTTAAAAACAATTACGATTTGTATTCGGAAGAACTTGATGATGCAGATTTTGTCTCGGCTATATACTCAACAAAATATATTTATTTCCCTCATGTAAAGGTTAATTTCATTGTGTTCCAAGCATTTCGCGAAGGAGTAGACTTTAGAAATTCCTTGCGTATTGTAATGTTGTTGATTGTTTTAGCCGGAAGTGCAATTACATTTATAATAGTTATAGTTTCCACAACGAAATTGAGAAAACAGATTCAAGCATTGAGCGTTGGTGCCGAAGAAACCAGTAAAGGCAATCTTGAACATCGTGTTCCGGTTCTGACTAAGGATGAAATTGGACACTTTAGCGAAACTTTCAATAAGATGCTCGACGAACTGGTTAGAAACAAAAAAGCGGAACATGAATACTCTGAATTTATTGCTCTTATAAATCAGAACCCAACGCTGAAAGAAATATCCGATGCGGCACTATCAAAAATTATTAAATCGACACATTTAACATTTGGTGCATTGTATGTTGTTGAGAAAGATGTGCTTCGGTTGATTTCCTCATACGGAATAAGCAAGCATTTAGCTCAGTTAACCGGATCAGAATTTTACTCTGATGCAATAAAAAAGAAAGAATCAATAGAGTTTCGTTTTCAAGAAAATTTCCCGGAAGTAAAAACCGGAATTGCCACAGTAAAAATTAAATATTTAGTCATCTATCCAGTAGTGTATAACAAAGAAACAGTCGCACTTCTTGAGTTGGCGAGTGAATCAAATCCGGATCCGGCAATTGGAAATTATATTAACTCTATTCATGAGCAGTTAGCCGTTGGGTTGGTAAATGCAAAATCCTTCGAGCAATTAGAGAATTTAGTAAACGAGTTGCGTAATCTGAATGAGGAATATCAGAAACAAAACAAACAGATTAGTGAGCAAAATGAAGAATTAAAACATCTTCACGTGCAGCTTAGAGAAAAGGCGGAAGAACTTGAGAAGCAGCGCACTAAAGCAATGGAACTTACTAAAGTAAAATCAGAATTCCTTGCAAGTATGTCTCACGAACTAAGAACTCCTCTAATTTCAATTCTTGGCTTAACGGAATTAATACTTAAAGATTCCGCAATTATGCTTAAAGTAAAAGAACGGTTGAACATAGTTAATAGAAATGGTAAAAAGCTTCTTGGATTGATCAATAATATTCTAGAGTTCTCGAAGTTTGAATCCGGCAAAATTGATATTAAGAAGGAAACTTTTATCCTCGGTGAATTGATTGATGACATCAAGCCAAATGTAATACAACTAATTTCCGGAAAAGAAATAAAATTCATTTCGGATTTGCCCCGAAACAAAGCCCTCTTGGTTAATACAGACAAAGGGAAGTTCGAACAAATATTGTTGAATTTAATAGCCAACGCAGCAAAGTTTACTGAAAATGGTTTTATCAAACTAAAAGTAGATATTGATAACCTGGCTGATTTACAAGTTTCCGTTGAGGATTCCGGTATTGGTATCTCTGAAGAAAATCAAAAAGAAATATTTAATGAATTCAAGCAAGCCGATAGCAGCACTTCAAGAAAATATGGTGGTGCCGGATTAGGATTAGCAATATGCAAAAAATATGTTGAGCTAATGGGTGGACAACTTATGCTTAAGAGTGAGTTAGGTAAAGGCTCTATATTTATCTTTACTTTAGCAGATGCGGTACTGGATTCGGTCGACGTGAGTGAGCATAAGTTTTTAACAATACAACCGGAATTAGTGAATAAAAAAACGGATGTAAAAGTTTCAAAGCCGGTGTTGTTAATAACCGATTCGGACGCGACTAAAAAACTTGTTGGCGATTATCTTGATTCTTATGATGTTGTGGTTGATTGCGTTGACTCGTGCGAGAAAGCCATTGCGTTAATTAAAGAAAAAGAATTTTCGGCTGTTATTCTGAATCCACTTCAAAATTCTCTTGGGCTAGTTGCATCAATTAAGCTGGGTGATTTGAATAGTTCTATTCCTATTGTTATGATTCAGATACTGGAAAAGCAAAAGTATGGCTGGCAGCTAGATGTTTTCGATTTTATTCCGTCACTGGTTGTTTCTCAAACGCTGAAATTAATATTTGTTAAAATAGAAAGTGCAACCAGCACTAAACTGAACGAAGTATATATAGTCTCTAAGAAAGATAGCGGGGAAAAGTTACTTGAAAGTGAACTAAAAAATATATCTGAAAATTTGTTGGTCAGAAAAGTTTCAAATCATGAGGAACTTATTGCTACAATAAGGCCTGGTGAACCAAACTTAATATTAGTTGATGTTGAATCACTTGGTGCGCATTCTCTGGAAGTTTGTTATGCGCTGGCTTTAAGTAAATCATCTAAAAATAGTAATGTGGTTTTTATACTTCCGGAAAAGTTGCTAGAGAATACCACTAAGGATATCGCACAAAAGTTTGAGGAAATTGCACTTCGCATAAAAATGCATCCGCTGGATATTTTGAAAGTGTTGAGAGACAGACTGAATCTTAAAGATAAATCCGACACTAAAAATATTATGCTTCTTGAAGAAAGTTTTAGCGAGAATGAAAGGGTTGACTATTCAAAAAAATCAAGAAACATGAAACCTACTATTTTAATTGTTGATGATGATGATGATGCGCTTTTCACTGTGGGTGAATATGTGAAAGAAATGAATTATGATACAATCTTTGCTCATAATGGAATGGAATGCTTGCTAATGCTGAATCATGTTGTGCCCGATCTAATTCTTCTTGATATAATGATGCCTCAAATGGACGGATTTGAAACCATTAAGAGAATTAGAAAAGACAATAGATTCTCGAAGTTACCTGTTATAGCCTTAACTGCTTATGCTATGCTTGATAACAAAAATGTAATAGAGAAAAACGGCTTTGATGATTTAATAACCAAACCGATCAACTCTCAGACCTTATCATCTAAAATCATAAAACACCTAAATTACGAACAGCCGAACTGATGAAAAGAATTTTAGTAATAGATGATTATCCGGATAATGTTTTTTTTCTTCAGGACCGGTTGGAAAGAGAAGGTTACGAAGTAATCAAAGCTTATGATGGCGGGATGGGAATTCAAAAAGCTTTTGAGGAGAAGCCAGATTTAATTTTGCTTGATGTAATGATGCCCGATATCTCCGGCTTTGATGTTTGCAAAAAACTTTCCACAAGTGAAGAGACAAACTTAATTCCAATTATACTTCTTACTGCGTTAACAGATGCAGAAGATATTAAAACCGGATTGCAAGCCGGTGCTTTCGATTATATCAAAAAGCCGTTTAATAAAACTGAATTGATTGCAAGAATTAGTTCTGCACTTCGATTTAGCGAGATGAACAAATTGCTTGTGGAGATCGAAAAAATTAAAACCTATGCCGCTACTGTAGTTACTGCAAATCATGAGATAAAGCAGCCGCTAACACTTATTAATTTATCTACAGCCGCTATTCGAAGAGAAATAGTAAAGGATGAAATTTCTTCTGAAATGGTTTTAAAGAGGCTGGATTTTATAGAAAACGCAGCGAAAGATATTTTATCAGTGCTTGAGAAATTAGGATCGATAAAGAAGCCTGTAATTACGCCTTATGTTAACAATCTAAATATTGTCGATCTAAAGGCGGAATCTTCATCATAAAATTAATTCTTCAATTATCGAAAGCATCTCTTCAAAGTTATAAGGTTTGTTTACGATTCGGCCAATGTTTAAAGATGAAATTAAGTCGGTGTTTTCGGTATGAGAACCGGAAACCAAAATAATTGGAATATTTATTTGTTGCATTCTTAACGTTGTAATGCATTCAATTCCATCTAGGTTAGGCATTTTCCTATCAACAATAAGTAAGTTCGGGCTGCTAATTTTTAACATGTCGAGAACTTCGTTTCCGGTAGAAGCGCAAATTGTTTTGTAGCCATGTGTTTGTAGAAGTTCGCAAAGAAGTTCTCGCAAAAGATCTTCATCTTCAGCAACTAAAATTGTTTTTTCCTCTTCGCTCTTAATTCTTGCAGATGTAACTGCGGCTGGAAAATATATTGTAAAAGTCGTTTTAACTTTTGCTTCGCTACTGACATGTATTTTTCCATTGTGAAGTTCTACTATACTTTTTACAATGTTTAATCCAACTCCCGAATTTTTATCCTTAGATTTAGTGGAATAATGTTCGTCAAAAATATTGTTAATCATGCTCGGTTCAATGCCGCACCCATCATCAATTATCTCAATAATTATTTGATCGTTTTCCGAAGAGCTTCTTGTTACGATAGAAATATTTCCTGTGTCTTCAATAGCTTCGATAGAGTTAGTTATTAGGTTCATAACCACACGGTAAACATCAGAGTACTTGGCAGTTATGAGTTTTAATTTCGGTTCTAAGTTTAACGAGAATGAAATTCGGTTTTTTTGCTGAAGCGCTAATGAACGAATAACATCCTGAATAATTGAATTAACATTGATTCTTCTTGTTGTGTTATATCTATACTTACCTAAAGAATTTTCTATTATTTCGGAAGCCAAATATGTTCCGGCTTCAATATTATTAAGAAGAGATGCGGTTTCTAAATCTGTTGGATTTTTGTGCTTTAGTAATTCAACGCTGGTTAGTATTCGGGTGAATATGTTGTTAAGATCGTGTGCTAAATGTTTAAGCGAAGGAATCTTTTCTTCTGGCTGCATTACTTGAGATTATACTTAATAATTTTTGAGTAGAGAGTTTTTTGGCTTATATCTAATGCACGCGCAGTGTTTTCGCGGTTCCAGTCGTTATGATCAAGCGCTTTCTTGATATGCATCTTTTCTATCTGTTCCATCGTCATTATCGTTCCATCGTCTGTTAGGTGTGTCGCTAGTTCAAATTCCTCTTTCGGAATATTGAGGTCTTTTGGCAAAATAAGTTCTCCATCGGAAAAAATAATTGCTCGTTCTACCATATGTTCAAGTTCTCTTACATTGCCGGGGAAGTTGTAACTCATCAAATCTCTTTTGGCTTCTGAAGAAAGTTTTTTGTTGGAACGAATTGGAGATTTTTTCTGCAGAAAATATTCTGCCAACAATAAAATATCGCTGTTTCTATCTCTCAATGGAGGAACCGTAAGTGTAATTACATTCAGACGGAAAAGTAAATCTCTACGGAAGTTTTTCTTTTCAGCTTCTTCCATCAAGTTCTTATTTGTTGCGCCAATTACGCGAACATTAGAACTCAGATTTGAAACTCCGCCAATTCTTCTGAACTCGCCGTTTTCAAGAAATCTTAACAATTTTGGTTGTAGCGTTAGACTAAGCTCACCGATCTCATCTAGAAATAAAGTACCGCCGTTAGCAATTTCTACTAAACCTTGTTTAGATGATTTTGCATCTGTGAATGCACCTTTTTCGTAACCAAATAATTCGCTCTCAATTAATTGATCCGGAAGAGATGCGCAGTTTATCGCAACAAATGGTTTATCTGCTCTATTAGAGTTTTTATGAATGAACTCGGCAAATAATTCTTTTCCCGTTCCCGTTTCACCTTCAAGCAGAATATTCGATTCGGATTTTGCGGCTCGTTCAGAGAGTTTGCAAACATTTCGTATTGGTTCACTTTCTCCAATTATTGTGTTTGGCGGAGACTGAGTGATTTTGGAAGAGAGAATTTTATTTTTAATAAGTAAATCTTTGTGCTCTAATGCTCGCTCAATTGTAATACAAAGTTGACCGAATTCATAAGGCTTCGTGATGAAATCGTAAGCGCCTTGCTTAATGCAATCAATCGCTGTGCGCATATCGGACTTAGCAGTAAGAACTATTACTTGCAAAGAAGGGTGATTGTCTTTAACAAAACCAAGCACCTTCTCTCCGTGAACTTCTCTCATTTCAAGATCTAAGAGAAGAACATCGTAATACCGCTTTCTTAACATCTCAATTGCATCTTTACCGTCGTAAACGGTATCAACAATGTAGCCTTCGTTTACTAATTCCTCCTTAAGAAGATAGCATAAGGTCTCATCATCATCAGCTATAAGTATTCTAGAATCTTTCATAAATGGTAAATTTTACTCCTATTTTAATATATGAAAAAAACTTTAGAATGTATGCGAATTTGAGCTTTTTTGTGCAAGAATGTGAGAAATGATTGAAATTGCTGAGGATTTTTTGGATTTAAAGGTGAATCAAATTATATTTGAGCCCTTAAAAAATTGATTTTGGGCGCGTAGCTCAGTGGTAGAGCAACACCCTTTTAAGGTGAAGGTCGGTGGTTCGAGCCCACCCGCGCTCACAAAAAGTGCTAAAATTAACAAATTTAGCACTTTTTGCTTTAAAGCATCGAATTGCCGAAAACGTGAATTATAGACCTTTCTCAGTGGTCCCAATCTAAATTTTTTAATTTTACTCTGCAGAGTAGTTGGTTTCATTTTCAGTAACTCGGCAGCTCCCTCAGCCCCATAGATTTTGCCTTTCGTTTGTTTAAGAGCGCGCAGAATAACTTTTGCAGTTTCCTCCACAAAGGAATCAACCTGATTGATAGAATTGTTATTTGTTTCAGTTGAGCTATCATATTTTTCAGAGTGGAGGTGTTTGGATTTTATAATTCCATCTTTACTTAGTATAACTGCTCTTTCAAGTGTGTTTTGCAGTTCGCGTACATTGCCGTTCCAGTAATTTTCCTTTAGATGCTCAATCGCTTCAGTGGTAAGTATATTTTTCCTGCCGCCGAATTTATCCGATAGTCTTACAAGAAAATAATTTGAGAGCAAGACAATATCTTCTTTTCTTTTAGGAAGCGAGAGAATGAAAGAAATTGAAGTCAAGTTCCCGCTTATTGAAGATATTACAATGGAAGTTGCTAAGAAAGATGAAATGATTCAGCCGGGGGAAAGCAATACAAAAGCTGTACGTGCCGTTTTCGTAATTGATCCTAAAGGAATAATTAGAACAATAATTTACTATCCGCTAAGTCTCGGAAGAAATTTTGATGAATTGCACCGTGTACTCATCGCATTGCAGACGGCGGACGCATTCTCAATAGCCACACCGGCAGACTGGCGCCCCGGTGATCCGGTAATTGTTCCGCCGGCCGGCTCGTGCGGTACAGCTAAGGATAGAATGGAAGGCAAAGAAGATATGAAATACTACGACTGGTTCTTCTGTACAAAAGAATTAAGCAAAGAAAAAGTTATGGAAGCAATCAAGATCTCATAATTGACAAATAATGGAGTGTAAGAAGTTTTTATTAAACGAGCAGATAAAAAATAAGTGAAAAAGTAGTAAAAAGATTGGGTCTGCAAATCTAAAAATATTTACAAGAAAGCCGCCTGTTGTCAAGACGGCCCTCTTAATCACTGGGAGGAATTGGAGGAAATTTATTATTGCTGTTACTCCAACACAACTACGTGAGAGGTGCGTGAAGTATCTTTTATTTCTTTAGTTATTTTCAGTTGGGCATTCTCAGCCAAGCCGGCTATTCCTTTACCGGCTAGATAAGACTTATAATTTCTGTAATGTTCTTTTCCGGCAACATACTCTACAACTTCATTTAAAACGCTACCTAAGACTTTTGGTTTTGGAAATAAATAATCGCCAATGATTATTTTGTTTGCTATCTGTGACATATCTTTTAGAAGCTTTATTCTTTCACTTTCATCAACTTCGTGAATAACATAAGTCATTACAGCATAATCGAAATGCTCATTTCTAGTTTCCAGTATGTTGGCAATGCTAGTATGCTGAAAAGAAATTTTGTTATTTGGTCGTTTAGTAAGCAAGCGAGTAGCTTGTTCTATATTTTTTATTGATAAATCAATGCCTAAAATGGATTTACATTTATCAGCAACTGAAAAAGAAAAACGCCCAGTACCGCAACCCACATCAATTATTTTTGAATTAGGCTCAATTAGTTCTTTGATCTGCGCAAACAACCCATCTTGGTTTGGTGCAATTAGCTTTTCATAAAACCAGCCATCATACCAATGTTCTTTATTTAACGTGCTCATGGTTTTCCAATTATTATCAACAACCGCCTAAAACTCTTTTACCTTTTTGTTATCCAGTACAATTTTGTTTCGTTATTATAATCCTTACATATAGAGTTATCAACTGCAACTAATCTGGATCGGCTTGTGAAAACATTTTTAATTATGGTTATGGTTGCATTGGTGACCATCACCATTTCCATGATGATTCTCGTGTTGACTGCAAGATTCCCCGGAATCTTCAACGTTTCCAATTACAAATTGTTCTACCAATTCTTTAACGTCACCTTCGGCACCTCTATAAACAGTAATTCCGTTTGATTGAAGAACGTTGACAGCACCTCCACCCATATTGCCGGCTAACATAATCTCTACACCCATTTCGTGTAGCGTTTCAGCTATGTTTGATTTACATCCACACCCTTGAGGCGATTGTACGATTTCGGAATTTACGATCGCTTGATTTTCTATGGTGAAAACTGTGAAGAATTCACAATGCCCAAAGTGAGCATCTACCGTATTTGCTTCTGTTGTAGGAACTGCAACTTTCATTTTGTACTCCTTGTACTTAATTTCTTACAATTAATGCACTGGCCATCTTTATTCCCGGTTTTCTTTTTTGAACAAGATTTGCATTCGTTGCACTCCGTAGTTTTGTTTTTAAGAAGCTGCGGAAGTTCATCGCTAATCTTAATCGCTTTTCCGTTCAAAATTGCGTCAACCACTTTGCATCTTGCTTTCTCAACTATCCGGCCAAATGTTGCTCTGGAGATTTTCATTTGCTCGGCAGATTTCTCATGCGATAAAGCGAGAAAATCGGCAAGCCGGAGTGACTCAAGTTCATCGGACTCTAAGATTATCTCTTCTAAGCTGGAAAGCGATATTGCGCGTGGCTTAAAGTAATAAGCTGATGGGGAGCACTTAACTTTTCTATATTTTTTTGGTCGTGGCATAGATGATTATTTAATTATGAGCATATGCTCATAACAAAATTAATAGGAATGAACATCATTGTCAACGATATTTATATACATGGGTTTCGGGTTTTGATTAGTATTCTAGAAATTTAATGAGAAGCTTTAGTTGAAAGGATAGTGTTGAAATCTGTACTTCAGAAATATTGTGCAATTTTACTTCCGCACCAATCCTAAATCTTGAGTTGATGGGCCTTACATATCCTAAAGAAACTAAATAGCCAAAATCCCACTCGTCGCTTACAATTGTGGAGTTGAATACAGTTGAGGTAGACCTAACACTGTAATATCCCAGTCCAGTGAATAATTGTAGGTTGGCGTATTGAGCTGTAACTATAAATAGTACTGGAATTGCGTTTAGACTTGCAGAAATATCCGTAACTCCAAGTGGAGTTACTTGGTTTGAAGATTCGAGAGATGAAATTGCAATATAGCCGGTTTCAATTCCGGCACCGAAAATATTACCCGAACCCCATTTCAATCTCATAGTATAATTCATTCCGGAACTCGAATAATTTCCTTCTAATTTGTTGGTTGAGCGAAGCTTAAAACCATAACCGCCGCCAAGCTCCACTCCAATTTTGAAACTGGAATTTTGTGTTGTAGATAGTTCGCTTTGCGCTTCAACTAAAGAAACCGCTAACACTAAACAAACAACCATTATCATCTTTGAATATTTATCTAATGTAATATTCATAAGCTACTATTGAAGGATAGTT
>CAZEDR010000009.1:0-27572 GCA_964510975.1 uncultured Melioribacter sp.
TTCAAATTCATTTTTTTCTCCCTATTGGTTGAAAAATTAATTAAGTATTACTTGATTTGTTACTACACACATTACACACACAAACAAACTTTTGGGAAGGACCGCCCTTAAGTTGGTAGTTGAAATTGCATTAATGTCCTCCTGTTTGTTTTTAAATATAGTTATTGGTTGAAAATTTACTTTAGAGACACACACTGTCCGTCGGTATTTAAAAGGTAAGTTGTTAAAAATCACGTAGTTAGACCAATTCTCTTTATTTTATGGTTTAATATAATAAGCTGGATATATCTTGTCAAGGGATTTTTATGTAGGAAAAGGTAGAAATTCATCATTTTTATGTGTTTTTGTCTGTTGTGTGTTAAAAGACTGTGTTTAAAATATATATTCAGGGTACACCAGTCAATATTTATTTAAAAAAACTTTTAGTTAAGTGACTAAGGTACTGAGTGCCTGAGTTCCTTAGTGGCTGAGAAACTAACTCAACTGATTTCTGCCAAACAATTAATTCTTTATACGGTTTCATTTATCTTTCTCTCAGTCACTCAGTTACTTAGGCACTCAGCAACTCTTTAACACTTCCATCACTCATTGCACAAATTACTTTTGCTACCAACTCTTTTCTGAATAAACCATGTTCAACAATACCGGCCCGCTTCTCTAGTAAAGATGCAAACTCATCAACACTTTCAATTGCACTAACTTTTGCATCTAATATAAAGTTACCTTCGTCAGTTATTAAATGTTCACCATCACTACTTTTTCTTATTGTAACAATTGCACCATAAGATTCTAAAAACCTTTTTTCAGCCTCAACTGCGAATTGCATAACTTCAATCGGAATTGGAAAATTCATTCCAAGCTTTGGAGAGAGTTTAGATTCATCAACAATTACAATAAATCTTTTACTTGCTTGGGCAACTATTTTTTCACGTAGCAACGCACCGCCGCCCCCTTTAATTAAATTAAACTCATTAGATTCTTCGCTTTGCTCAGGATGGCTAATCGCCACTTCATCGGCGCCATCTATGTAAATATCAATCGGCGAAATAGGAGAAGCGTGAGACATTAGATTTGCTTCGTTTTCCGTTTTTCGTTTTTCGTTTTCCGAAAGAAAGATTTCATTCAAAGTAACGAGAGGAATTCCCAACTCGATCGCCTTTTGCTCTGTTTGTTTAGAGCTAGCTACGCATTTAATGCTTCTCAGTTCCCCGCTATTAATTCTCTCTGCAATTTTTAATAAAGCAAAATGAAAAGTAGAGCCGGTTCCAAGCCCAACTACCATTCCATCTCTAATTTCATCAACAGCTTTTTCTGCGGCGAGTTTTTTAATTAATTCATTGTTCATGCATTTACCCGTGAAAAAATCGAGCCATAATATAATGTTTGAAAACAGAATGAATTGCCCTACCGGTTCAAAACAGCTAAGAATAATTTTCGCAGAGGCACGAAGATATTTATAACTCAACTTAAGCATGCTGTTAAAAAGCTTTGCCCCAAATGCTAAAAGGCACTAAGGGAGTTTCAAATAAGTAAGTAACTCACCATACGCAAAAAGTTTTATCTCTGTGTAACTCAGTGACTCCTCTGTGGCACTCTGTGTAAAAAAATAGAAATATCACAAAGAAACACAGTGCAAATACAGAGAATCACAGAGAAAAGATATTCATTCTTGCATAAGGTGAATAAGTAAATTTCAAGTTTTTTGTGCCTTGGAGATTTTGTGGCAAAAAAAATTATTACGCGCGTAACACGAGTAATTCTTCAAAAATACGTCTGTGTTAATTATACAAAATCCGTTCAATCTGTGAGTTCTATTTTAAATCTCGGCGTAACTCTGTGACTCCTCTGCGGCGCTCTGTGTAATAAAAAACCCAAAATATCACAGAGAAAAATCTTCATTCTGATTCATGCGTAAGGTGAGTTATTAACTGAAAAAGTGTTTTGCGCCTTTTCAACTTTCATTCACACAACGGTTAAGTTTAGTATGTCATTATGTATCTCCTCTTGAACAAGCCTATAACAAGTACATAAACGGCCTATGACAAGCCTTAAAATTTTCTGTTTGATAAAGGCAAGAATTGCCATAATGGCATAAGTATTTCCTTCAATTGTAAACCTCCGGCTTTCTTTCTTATCTTTGCACCAATAATGCCGAAAGCCATGCCATTGAATTTATTCGAATATGAAAAAAGAAAAAGAAGATGGATTTTTATCATCGGCTTTATTGTGTGCATAATACTATTGAATATTATCCTATACTTTATTTCGAAAGCTTAACTATGAATAAAAACTACGTATATATAGAAACATATGGCTGTCAGATGAATTTTGCAGACACCGAGCTTGTGATGGGAATTCTAAAGAATAGGGGCTTTGAAGTTGCAAAGGAAATTGACGACGCCAATATCATTCTATTGAATACATGCAGCATCCGCGATAACGCTGAACAGAAGATTCATTCTCGTCTAGAACATTTAAGAGGCAACAAACGAAGAAATCCAAATGCTGTAATTGGGGTACTTGGCTGTATGGCTGAACGTCTGCGAAAAGACCTTATCGAAGAGAAAAAAATTGTTGACCTAGTTGTTGGTCCGGATGAATACCGCCGCTTACCGGAATTTATTGATGCTGCTTACGGAGGCGAAAAAGGTATTGGGGTTAAGCTTTCAAGAACAGAAACTTACGATGACATTACTCCCTACCGAGAAGATGGCTTAAGTGCATGGATTTCTGTAATGCGCGGATGTGACAAGTTCTGCACTTTTTGTGTTGTTCCATTTACAAGAGGAAGAGAAAGAAGCAGAGCACTTGAATCAATCGTTGCAGAAATTAAGTTGCTTGGACCTCGAGGATTTAAGGAAGTAACTCTGCTCGGCCAAAATGTTAATTCTTACTCTGATGAAGGAAAAGACTTTGCGGATTTGTTAGCCGCTTGTGCCTCTGCTGATCCTACTATTAGAATTCGTTTTTCCACTTCTCATCCGCAAGACTTATCTGATAAACTATTATATACAATTGCAGCTCATGAAAACCTTTGCAACTATATTCATCTGCCCGTTCAGTCCGGCTCTAACACGATTTTGGAGAAGATGAACCGCACATATACAATAGAACATTATCTTTCTATAATAGATAAGGCAAGAAAGATTATTCCCGGAGTTTGTTTCTCTACAGATATTATTGCCGGCTTCCCTACGGAATCTGACGAAGATCATCAGATGACATTGGATGTAATGAGAAAAGTTTGTTACGATGGGGCATATATGTTTAAGTATTCTCCTCGCGAGGGAACAAAAGCTTACGAAATGGGTGATGATGTATCTGAGGAAATTAAAAGCAAACGCTTGAACGACATAATAGATTTACAACAGCAAATTTCGTGGAAAATTAATCAAGCATTGATTGATAGCGAAGATACAATATTGATTGAAGGTAATAGTAAAAAGTCGGATGAGTTTTTAGCCGGTAGAACCGACACGAATAAAATCTGCATTATCCCGCGCAAAGAAAATATTAAGATTGGCGATTATGTTAGAGTAAAAATTAACAGAGCAACTTCCGCCACTCTGTTCGGCGAAGTCGTTTAGAATCTATACGCATATTAAGTAGCAATGTGATTTTTTTACCAGCGAAACTCTGTTCAAGCCCGGCTTTATATATGAAATGCGTTTATTTTATTACACAGAGATTCACCGAGAAGCTACAGGGTTACACGGTGAATAAAGCAACTGAGAAAACGAATACAAATTGCAGCATTCAGAAACACTATTTCGCAAGTGCTGTAATAAAAAGTTTTTACTCACTCTGTGAGCCTCTGTGAATGCTCGGTGTTTCTCTGTGAATGCTCGGTGTTTCTCTGTGAAATGCTTTTTAACTATCGAGTTTTAATATCATAAAAAATCATAATGATCACAAAAAATCCGTGCTCTATTCTTTTGTCTTTTCTACTTTTAGTATTTATCACACAAATTACTTTTGCGCAAGAAGTTGATATAACCGGTGCGCTCAAAAGTATTGAAGTTGGAAAAGCAGAGGAGGCAACCGCATCGCTACAAAAGCTTAAAGAAGCTGCTCTATCAGATCCTTCCGTTATTTTTCTTGATGCTGTCTTAACCACAAACGGCGATGAGTCAATAAAAAAATACTCTGTTGTTTTCGATAAATATCCGAAGAGCAAATACGCGGATATAGCTTTATATCGAGTCTTCTCCTATTACTATTCACTGGGACTATATAAGAAAGCAGAGAGTTATTTAATGCGTTTAAAAATCGATTATCCGGCTTCGCCATACATCGCGGCGGCTGATAGAAAAATTCCGGGCATAGAAGAATTTGTACAGACCCAACCAACTGAAAAACAAAAAATAGCCGATCAATCAAAAGATAATATTGAAAGCCAAGTTCAAAAAGAAGTTGCAAAGTTTACAATTCAGGCCGGTGCATTTTTGAATGCAGAGAATGCAAATAAATTAAAAGATCAATTAATCAAAGATGGACTTCCTTCCGAAATTATTTCTAAAGTTGTTGGCGGAAGTTTATTAAAAATTGTTACAGCAGGTAAGTTTTCTTCCGAGCAAGAAGCCAGGGAAGCTCAAACGCTGATTGAAACTAAGTACAATCTTAAAGGGCGAATCATTCCCTTCATTCCGAAACCATAAACAAATTCTCAAATGAATCTAATTCAGCAGTATTTCTTTCCTTCTTTTCTTTATGCTATTTTAAAGTACAATTAATAAATGCTTATGCGAACCGAAGAATTTCAGAAAAAATTTGGAATTATTGGCAGATCGAAAGAGATCCGCGACCTTGTTGATATATCAATGCAAGTTGCCAAGAGTGATATTTCTGTTCTTATTTCTGGCGAAAGCGGTGTTGGCAAAGAAGTCTTTGCCCGTGCAATTCATTATTGCAGTCCGCGTGCTGAAAAAGATTTGATAAGCGTGAATTGCGGAGCTATTCCCGAAAGTCTTCTTGAAAGCGAATTGTTTGGGCACAAGAAAGGCTCATTCACCGGTGCAACTGATGACCGCAAAGGTTACTTTGAAATTGCAGATGAAGGAACCCTATTCCTTGATGAAATTGCAGAGATGGCTTTAACAACTCAAGTTAAACTTCTTCGCGTTCTGGAAGCAAAAGAATTTATGCGGATTGGCGGAGAAACTGTAACGAAAGTTGATGTGAGAATAATTGCGGCAACAAATAAAGATTTACAGCGGGAAGTTGATTCAAAGAGATTTAGAAATGATTTATACTTTCGCCTTAAAGCTGTAACCATTAACATCCCTCCGCTCAGAACACGTAAAGGTGATATTGTTGAATTGGCTAAGTCTTTTTTGGACAGCTATACTAAAGCCAACAGAATACCGAACATGAGTATTACAAAAGAAGCGGAAGATATTTTGATAAACTACAACTGGCCAGGCAATGTAAGAGAATTAAAAAATCTAATTGAAACCGCTGTTGCTCTTTCAAGAAGCAGTGTTTTAGATGCCGATTCATTTATTCCTTTAATTACTATACCTTCTTATAGCGATGAACAACACAACTTGCCGGTTCATATAAACAAGTCTATGGAGCAGTTGGATCGAGAAATGATATATCGCGCCCTAATTGAGATAAAAAAAGATTTGATTGATCTGAAACGTCTTGCCGATAAAACACAAAGCGAAAATTCTTCGAATCAAATTCGTAATTCGCCAAATGAAGTTATTTCACTTGTCCAGCTAGAAAAACAAGCAATTATAAACACACTAAATTTTACTAAACACAACAAAAGAAGAGCATCTCAACTTCTTGGTATTAGTGAAAGAACACTCTATCGCAAATTACAAGAGTATGGAATTGATTAAAGAGTCCCTAAGTCCCGGAGTTACTGAGTGCCTAAGTAAGAGCACTTCCAAACAGAAAAGCTTTTTAAAACTTCTTGTTGTACTGATTATATCCATTTCACTATTGGAATCTTGCAGCTATTCTTTTTCGGGAGCTTCTGTTCCATCCCATCTTAAAACAATTTTCATTTCAGTATTACAAGACCGAAGCGGCTCGGGCGAGTTTAATCTTGGAGATAGAGTAACACGTCAGCTAACTCAAAAATTTATTGATGATAATACTCTGTATGTTGGAAGCAGAACCAACGCAAACGCATTTATAGAAGGTTCGATAACTTCAATAACAGACGCTCCTTTAACTATTAGCGGAGGAGAAAAAGTTTCTACCCGCAGAGTTAAATTGAGCGTACAAATCATCTACAAGGATCTTGTAAAGAAACAAACAATCTTCGAAAGAAGTTTTTCGAATTATGGTGATTATACTTTAGAAGGCGACGTAACAACCGCTCGCAAAGCAGCTATTGAAACGGCAATTGATTTAGTCACTGATGATATTTTATTGGGTGTAGTTTCAAACTGGTAAAAACTTTCAAAGCATTAAAATGCATTGAATCATCTATTACAAATTGAGGTAAAACTTATTTATGATCTTCGACGAAATTGTTCTTTTCAGTTATATAATTTCTTTAAGCATTATTCTTGTCTTCGGAAGCCACGGTTTTATTATGATGTTCTACCATCATAAATACAGAAACAATATTCCGAAACCAAAAGAAATTGATACTGAAGATATAGTTACAATCCAATTGCCAATGTATAACGAGATGTATGTCGTTGAAAGACTAATAGATTCAATTTGCGAAATTGATTACCCGAAAGACAAGTTAGAGATTCAAGTTTTAGATGATTCAACAGATGAAACCGTAGACGTTGTTGCAAAGCTTGTAAAAGAAAAACAAGATCTCGGTTTCGATATTCAGCATGTTCGCCGTAGCAATCGCGAAGGATATAAAGCCGGTGCTTTAAAGGAGGGAATGAAATCTGCAAAGGGCAAATACATTGCAATCTTCGATGCTGACTTTATTCCGAAAAAAGATTTCTTACGCAAGACACTTCGCTATTTCACTAACGATAAAATCGGTCTCGTTCAAACACGATGGGAACATTTGAATGAAGATTATTCAATACTCACCAAAATTCAAGCGCTTGCACTTAACGGACACTTTGTAATTGAGCAGACTGTACGTAACAAAGCCGGTTTCTTTATTCAATTTAACGGTACCGGCGGCGTCTGGTTAAAAGAATGCATTGAAGACGCCGGCAACTGGAATGCCGATACACTTACAGAAGATCTTGATCTTAGCTATCGCGCTCAGCTTCGAGGATGGAAATTTGTTTACTTGCGCGATTTCACAACTCCGGCAGAATTACCGGCTGAAATGAATGCTCTCAAAGCGCAGCAATTCCGCTGGACAAAAGGAGCAATTGAAACCAGTAAGAAATTATTACCATTGGTTTGGAAAGGTAAAATCCCTTTACGAGTAAAACTCCAAGCAACATTTAACCTAACAAATAATTTGGTGTTCCCTTTTACGCTTCTCGCCGGAATTTTGAATGTGCCGCTAATCTTCATCAAAAATGCCGGACCATATTGGAACTTCTTCAACTTCATGGCAATTTTTATAGTCGCTTTTATCAGCACGTTTTTGTTCTATCTATACGCCCAGAAAGATGTTCATCCGGATTGGAGAAAAAAGATTGCGCTCTTTCCTTTGTTTATGGCCGGAAGCATGGGCTTCACGCTTAACAATACACGCGCAGTGGTTGAAGGATTAATGAGCAGAAAAAGTGAATTTGTTCGCACACCTAAATTCAAAGTAGAAAAGAAATCAGATCAGCTTTCATCTGAGAAAAATAAATATTTAGCTAAAACAAAAATTCAGCCATCAACATATATCGAATTGCTTTTAGCAGTTTACTGTTTGATTGGTGTAGTAGCAGCAGTTTATTTTATGGAAATTTCAGCAATTCCATTTCAGCTTATGTTTTTCTTTGGCTTTGCAACAGTATCCTTAATGTCGCTCAGACAGTCTTATCTCAAACGACAACAATTAGCAGAGTAATTTTTTGAAGAAGGATTTGTCTGCGGAAAGAATAAAATTAATTTACGAGTTTAATCGCAGCTCGCCGTTATTTGTTCGTGTTGCCGCTAATGAAATTGTAAATGGAAATTATTTAGAGGCAATAAAAATTCTAGATGAAGGGATCGATTTATATCCCAATTACGCTTCCGCGTTTTTAATTTTATCAATTGCTAAAGCTTATGAAGGTAAAGAAGAAGAGGCAAAGATTGTTGCCAAGATTGGCTCCGATCTAATTGGGGATGAAACCACCTATACTTCTTACGTTAAACAAATCGCGAACATTATTGAAGAGAGAAATTCTATCAGTGAAGTAATGCGGCCTTCTTTTATTGAAGAGATTAAAGAAGAAGTAGTGGTTGCTGAAGAAGAACAAACGCTTGAAGATAAGCTTGATGTTTTGGCAAAGCGGTTGAGTAAAGCCAAGATTATTCCCAAGGATGATATACCGGAAAATCCCGAGGAACTCCCCGGATTCCAGGGAAAGAAACTGGTTTCGGAAACATTGGCAGAGATTCACATCAAGCAGAAAAATTACGGTGAGGCAATTTTGATTTATGAAGAACTTCTAAATCAAAAACCGGAAAAAGTGGAATACTATCTGCAAAGAATTTCGGAAATAAAAATTATGATGCTCGGATGATTGCCGCGCTTACTTTTTATTCTCTTTCCACTATCTTATTTTTTGTATGAACACATCACAAAAACTTCCGCCGGAATTTTACAATCGAAAAGTCAACTCTGTTGCTAAAGCTCTACTTGGTAAAATATTTGTACGAAAAAATCAGTCGCAATTTTTAAGCGGAAAGATTGTTGAAGTAGAAGCTTATGACTGGCAACACGATGAGGCTTCTCATTCGTTTAACGGAAAGACAAAGCGAAACGAAGTTATGTTCGGCGATGCCGGCCATCTCTATGTTTATTTCACTTACGGAATGCACTTTTGCGCTAATGTTGTTACTGGCAAAGTTGGCTTTGGTTCGGCAGTTTTACTTCGTGCCATTGACCCGATAGCTGGAATTAAAACAATGGCGCAAAATCGTTTCGGCAAAGAGATTGTTGACAAGAAGGAACTTATAAACCTCTGCAACGGTCCCGCTAAAATTTGTCAAGCGTTTGGCATTAATCGCAACAGTAACGGAATTAATTTACAAGCCGATGAAATCTTTATTATTGACTCATCGGAAATTGAGACAAGTAAAATAATTTCGACAACAAGAATCGGGATAAAAAAATCGATAGATTTGCCTTGGCGCTATTACATAAAAGATAATCCATTCGTCTCTAAAAAATGAATTCACCCAAAAACATATTAATTGTCCGCACCGATAGAATTGGAGATGTAATTCTCTCGCTTCCGCTTGCGGCAATATTGAAAAAAAATATTCCCGGTGCTCGTGTTTCTTTTTTGGTCAGAAGTTATACCGCTCCATTAGTTAAGAATTGTAAATATGTCGATGAAGTTTTCCTTCTGCATGGGAAGAATGGCAAACCCACGATTGCAAAAAACGTTGTTGCCTTAAAAGAGAAATTTGATGCATGCATAGTTGCTTTCCCAACTTACCCAATTGCATTGTTACTTTTTCTTTCCGGAATCAAAATTAGAATTGGAAGCGGATACCGCTGGTATTCTTTTTTTTTCAACAGAAAAGTTTACGAACATAGAAAATATGGAGAGCGGCATGAACTTGAATACAACGTTCGCCTTCTCCGTGAATTGGGTATTGAAGATACTGTAAATAAAGATACTGCTGATTTTGGAATTGAAGTTAACCCATCTCTAAAACATAAAGTTTGTGATGAATTGAAATTATTAGGTTGGAATGGCAAACAAGGAATTGTTGTCCTTCATCCGGGAAGCGGCGGCAGCGCGATTGATCTTCCCCTTTCCAAAATGAAATCTCTTGCAGAAAAAATTTCAAACGAAACCGACACTGTGCTTGTTATCACCGGCAGCGAGCTCGAAAAGGAACTTTGCAATTCGTTTGTTGTAAGCAACAAAATAATAAACACAGCAGGCATGTTTAACTTAGAAGAGCTTACAGCATTGATAGACAACGCTAAAATATTGATCGCTAATTCTACCGGACCAATTCACATTGCAGCCGCTTTGGGAAAGGGCGTTATAGGATTCTATCCAAAGTTTGCTGCAGTATCTCCTAAGCGCTGGGGCCCATATTCTAACAAAGCGAAAATATTTCAACCTACGCTTTGCGATGGAGAATGCTCACGCGATAAATGTAAAAAGTTAAACTGCATGAACAGCATAGATGTACAAACAGTTTTGGATTATATAAAAGAAATTTTGCCAAGGAACTAAGATGAAAGCGAAAATAAAAATCTTGTTTATGTTCTTGATCTTAATCTCATTTCCTTCAAGAAGTTTTACACAAAAGAAAGATGACTTCCGCAAGATAGAGAACAAATCATTTAAGGTTGGCGAGAAACTTACATTCGACGTGAACTACGGCTTTATAACTGCCGGTGTTGCAGAGTATAATATTCCAAAAGTTATGAAACTTGCCGGGCGTGATGTTTACCAAATTACTTTTGGCGTAAACACCGTTTCAACGTTTGATGCTTTGTACAAAGTTCGAGATCGTTACGAAACCTACCTTGACGTTGAGGGTTTATTCCCGTGGAGATTTGAGCAGCATATTCGTGAAGGCGGATACTCTAGAGACTTCTCAGCATTCTTTGATCAACGCAAAGGCAAAGCTAGAACTTCCGAAGGCGCTTACATTATTCCCAAATATGTAAACGATATTGTTTCAGCGTTCTACTATGCGCGAACAGTCGATTTTTCCAAAATGAAAAAAGGTGAAAGCGTTCATCTTGAAAATTTTTATAAAGACAAGACCTATCCGCTTGATGTTGTTTACAAAGGAAGAGAAACTGTTAGCGTTAAAGCCGGGACATTTGACTGCATAATTCTTGAACCGGAAATTAAAGAAGGCGGTTTGTTTAAAAGTGAAGGTAATGTTGTAATATGGCTTTCGAATGATGCTTGCAGAATTCCTGTAAAAGTGAAAACCAAAATTATTATTGGTTCTATTGATGCCGAACTGACTGGGTATAGCGGTCTTGCAAACGAATTGAAATCAAAGAAAAAATAGCCGGAACACAAACCAAATAGTTGTGACCCGGCTTCTAAAGTTAGTCCTCAGTTTTCCGTATCTGTTTTTTTCTTTCTCTGTAAACCATAGTTAAAGTAAAAAGTAGAGGAACGACTATAACTTTTATGTACGACACATTTCCATAAATGATATGACTAACCGTATAAAATGCACAAAAAGAAATTACAAATGACTGAACGAAGAAAAAAAGCAGTTTGTATTTATCTACAAATGTCATAACAACCTCGCTAAGGATTTAGTTTCTGTCAAACTATTGCTATTACTTACCATTCAATAGTCCCCCGCCAGTAGCTCCGCAAGAATGAGCAAAGCTTCGGCAGCTGTACAACTACCGCCGCCGCTTTGGGGAAAACAAGGTCATCCATATCAATCTATCGTTTTAAATAATCAATCCGCCAATCAAAAAAGTATATATTCCCATCACAATTGAAGTGCCGATTATTGAAAGCATTTTAAAGGTACGTCTCAGCTTTATATTATCTACTTTTTTGTTGATCAAGTAGAAAAACAGAGGCACCCAAAAAGGGGAAAGAATATCAACAACCATTGCAACTGCTGCCAGTAATTGAAGTTTTCCAGAAAAGTCCAGTAGTACAAAACTATTAAGTAGTAGAAGTCCCAGAGTTAACAAGACTCCCAAGCGCGTGTAATAATCAAACACATACTGGTAAACGCGAAAATCTTTTTTTCTGGCAAAAAACAGCAGAACGGCAACGAAAGCGAAGAGAAACGAAATTTCGATTAGTAGTAGAATCATATATCCTCCCAAAAATGATGAACTTTGATTTCAATTAAAGGAATTTGAATTTATTTGTCAAGCACTTTTTTCAAAATTTTTATAGTTATGCAAGTCGTTCCCCTTTTTTTTAACTTGGAAGCACTATGAATGAAGATATTAACAACAACCAGTCTCCCGAAGAACCAAAGGGGCCACAAAAAATATTTAGCACTATGCCGCCAGCAACTGCTGCCTTTTTAGCTCTAGTCGGCATTTTCATTACCTACCAGATTGGCGGCGCTGTTTTAACGCTTTTAATCTTCGGGTTGAATTTTGATAAGGCTGACGTTAACCAAATGCGCTTGTTAACAATGGGTGGACAAATACTGCTTATGTTGCTACCCACTCTTCTGTTTGCGCGCTATGTTTATCCGGCACACATTACCCAAATTTTGAGAGTAAAATTTCCCAAGCTTAAAGAGATTGGGATTTTTATAACCGGCTTAATACTGTTAACTCCCCTTCTGCAAAGCTATTTGTTTTTACAAAACTACTTTTTGGATAAAGCCGCCGATCTATTCCCGATGCTGCGCAAATTAATGAACATTCTAGATCAGCTTGATAAAATGGTAGAACAAACTTATAGTGAATTACTCAAGGCAACTTCAGTATTTGAGGCATCGTTTGTAATATTTGTTGTGGCTGTTATTCCGGCGTTATGTGAGGAAATGCTCTTCCGCGGACTTGTTCAGAAAAGCTTTGAACAAAAGTTCAAACCATACTTCAGCATTTTTATTACAGCTCTCTTCTTTGGATTATATCATTTTAATCCATACGGATTAGTAGCTCTTGTTGCACTTGGTTTTTACTTTGGATTTGCCGCTTATAAAAGTGATTCAATTTTCATCCCGATGATTCTTCACTTCATAAACAATTTTCTTGCTGTACTCGCATTTCTTGTTATT
The DNA here is from genome assembly GCA_964510975.1 of uncultured Melioribacter sp. Classification (GTDB taxonomy): domain Bacteria; phylum Bacteroidota; class Ignavibacteria; order Ignavibacteriales; family Melioribacteraceae; genus Stygiobacter. The sequence continues at coordinate 12,790 of CAZEDR010000009.1, forward strand.
GGTTCCGAGGAATTGATGGGCACAAACATTAAACACGACGGTTCAATACTTCCCCAGATATTTGTTTTTCTTATAACTCTTGCTTTGTTTACCGGCTTCATTTTCTTTGTTACAAAAAACTATACAAAGTTTTCTAAACCGAAGGAGGAGTCGTTATGATTTGTCCAAATTGTGAAGCTGATTATGTTGAGGGAATAGTTACATGTTCCGATTGCGGGACGCCGTTAATTCCAAACGATCAGTTTGTTAAAGAAGATGAAGGAGAGGTTTCCCTTGCCGACTGGAAAGTCGTTTATTCTTCCAACGATATTATCGAAGCAGAAATGGTTAAAGCAAATCTATCCGGCGCCGGCATTGAAGCAATTATTTTTTCAAAAGAAGACCGAATGAGAATAAACCTTTCTTATGTAGGATCGGCTCCGATAAAAATATTTGTAAAAGAAAATAGTTTTGAAGATGCTAAGCAGATAATAAACGAGATAAACAACACCCCGTTAAGCGAAGAGGAGTAAATGGCAAAAATGAGCAATCTGGTTTCCCGTGTATTAGTTGCTTTAGTGGGCATTCCGCTAATTGTTGCATTGTGTTTAATTGGGAAAATTCCCTTTCTCATTTTTGTATTACTTATTGGGTTCATTGCGTTTTATGAATTCACCGGGATGATGAAACATAAGAACTCATACACAAACAGAACCATAGGCTCCGCATCAGTTGTTCTCATTATTTTGAATGAATACTATCATTTTTTAGACTATCATGTTTTTTTCGTGATACTCATACTTATGTTATTGCTTAGTGAACTATTTAGAAACCGATCATCTGCCATATCCAATCTTGGTTCAACGCTTTTAGGCATTTTTTACATTGGATTTTTTGCTGCATCGATTTTGGATTTAAGAGAATTCTACAGCGATTCCGCATTTACCTATTCTCAAGGCGGATATTTAATCCTTTCGATTCTTGTTTCTATTTGGCTCTGCGATTCTGCAGCTTACTTTATCGGAAGCGCATATGGCTTGCACAAACTAATGCCTAGAGTCAGTCCTAAAAAAAGCTGGGAAGGCGCTGTAGCTGGATTCATCTTCGCTGTAATCGGTATGATTGCGGCAAGATCGCTCGTGCTTGATTTTCTAACAACGAAGGATGCAATTGTAATAGGAATAATTGTCGGCTTGTTCGGCCAGATTGGAGATTTAGTGGAAAGCTTAATTAAGCGCGATGCGAATGTGAAAGATTCTTCTTCTATTATTCCCGGCCATGGGGGAATTTTTGACCGATTTGATTCTCTCCTTTTCACCGCCCCAATCGTATATTTGTATCTAAGACTAATCTCACAATAAAAATTTTTGAAAGGAATGTTTAGAAGTCGTCTCAAAAAGTAATTGATTATATAGAACGCGGATGACACTGATTTAACGGGTTTCCGCAGATTTTGTTTGTATATTTTTTTTGAGGCAACTTCTCTATTTATACAAGATATGAGTAAAGAAAAAATCTCTGTTATAACTCTCGGCTGTTCAAAGAACACTGTGGATTCCGAACGGCTTATGAGTCAGCTTAAGCTAAATGAATTTGATTTAGTCGATGATGCGAATTCGGCAGATTCAATTATAATAAACACATGCGGTTTTATTGATGCGGCGAAAGAAGAATCGATAAATACAATTCTTGCCGCAATCGAAATGAAGAAGAAGGGAAAGCTTAAAAAAGTTGTGGTAGCCGGATGTTTATCCGAACGATACGTTAACGACCTCCGCAAGGAGATTCCAGAAGTTGATGCATACTTTGGAACAGAGGCTTATGAACAGATAGTTGATGAATTCGGCGGTGATCTTAAATATGAATTGCTAGGCGAACGTGTAATTACAACTCCCAAACATTTTGCTTACTTAAAAATTTCCGAAGGATGTGATAACCCTTGTTCTTTCTGCGCCATTCCATTAATGCGTGGTAAACACAAGACAAAGCCGGTTGATGAACTAATAGCAGAGGCAACTTCGCTAGCCAAGCAAGGCGTTAAAGAATTAATCATTATTGGTCAAGATACTTCCGATTATGGAATAGAATTGTACGGCAAGAGAAATTCTGCTGAGCTACTGCGAAAACTGTCTGAGATAGATGGCATAGAATGGATAAGACTTCTTTATGTTTATCCTTCTCACGTCCCGGAAGATCTAATTGATGAGATTGCTAACAATCCGAAGATATGCAAGTACATAGATATCCCTCTTCAACATATTTCAGATAATGTTTTGAAATCTATGCGGCGGGGAATTACAAAGCGAAGAACGATTGAATTGCTCAACACGCTAAAAGAGAAGATTCCAAACTTAACTTTGCGTACAACATTTATAGTTGGCTATCCAAACGAAACGGAAACAGAATTCCAAGAACTATGCGATTTTGTTAAAGAAGTAAAATTTGACCGCTTTGGTGTTTTCAATTATTCGATTGAGGAAAACACACCAAGTTTCATCCTTGGCGATCGGCTAAGCGCAGAAGAGAAAGAAGAGCGCAAAGCAATACTCATGGAAATTCAAAAAGGGATTTCCGAAGAAAAAAATAGAGCTATTGAAGGCAAAACGCTCCGCGTAATTATTGATGGAACCGAAGGTGATTATTTTATTGGCAGAACGGAGCGCGATGCGCCGGAAGTGGACGGCGAAGTTTTAATTAAAGCCGACAAAGCAAGCATAAAGATTGGTGAGTTTTATGACGTTGAAATTTACGATAGTAATGAGTATGATTTATTTGGAAAAATAGTTTCCCGAGAAGGAGCCTTGCAATGAAGAAATTTCTTTTTGTTTTACTTGTAATAAACAGTTTTTCAATAGCTCAAGTTGAATATTCCGGCAACAAAAGTAATTTTGCTAATCCGCCAATGTTTCATTACGATCTTTCCCAGACCAAAAGCACTACTGCCGGCAAGACTCGATTGGAAGTCTATGTTCAAGTCCCCTACTCAAGTTTATCTTTCATAAAAAGAGCCGAAAGTTTTAACGCCAGCTACAATGTTACAATAACTCTTTTAGATGAAAAGAAGGAAAATATACTAAATGAAAAATCGTGGAAGGAAAAGCTTTCTACTGCGGAATTTATCCAGACTACCTCGCATAAAAATTTCAGCCTAAGCAATAAATACTGGGATCTTTTCCCGGGCAATTATGTTTTGAAAACAATTTTGGAAGATGGCGATTCACGCAGAACTTCTATGCGGGAAACTCCGCTAAAAATCAGAGCTATTAATGACACACTTGATATAAGCGATATACTTTTAGTCTCCGATATTATTAAAGATTCCACCGGAGAAAAATTTCTTCTAAACGTTTCTAAAACTGTTACAAATAAAGACCATTTATTATCGTTCATCTACAATGTCTACTCTAACAAGAATCAAGAAATGTTTTTTGAATATTATCTGAATGACAAACAGAAAAATGTATCAACAAAACAGCTTGATCCGAGAAAACTTAAGCCCGGCAACAATCTAATAAACTTTACTCTTGAGAAAGCTAATTTTTCTCTAGGCGATTATTCATTAAAAGTGATTATGAAGGATAAAGACTGGAAGGAAATTGCAAGCACGGAGAAAAATTTTCAAGCAAAAATTTACGGCATACCGGTTTCTATACAAGATTTGGACAAAGCCATCGCGCAGATGACCTACATCGCTTCTCCGGCTGAAAAAGATTTTATTGAAGACGCTAAAGATTATGAAGACAAGATGAATCGGTTCATTTCGTTTTGGGACAGCAAGAAACCAAATCCAAATGTTGAAGAAAACCCGATTATGTATGAATATTACCGACGTGTTGATTACGCTAACAGAACATTTAAGGGCTTTGGCGAAGGCTGGCATTCCGATATGGGAATGATTTACATTACTTTCGGTCCGCCAAGTAATGTTGAACGCCATCCGATTGATTCCGACGCAAAGCCGTATGAAATTTGGGATTATTACCAACTTAACCGGAGTTTCACTTTTGTTGATGAGACCGGATTTGGTAACTACCGGCTAATTAATCCGGACTTTTCGCGCTGGCCCGGATACAGACCATAAATGAATGTAGAGTGAAGAACGAAGAGTAACTAAATCTCGTTCTCACTTTCTGTTTAATATACCAACAACCATTATTAATTATGATTCTTACCGTAACAATCAATCCACTGCTTGAGAAAAGATTGGTTTTTGACTCCATTCATTTGGGAGAAGCAAACCGATCAGTCAAAGAATATTATTCTGCTGGAGGAAAAGGAATTAATGTTTCCCGTCAGTTGAATTTACTGGGAATACAAAACCACGCTTTAACTTTTCTAGGCGGTAATAACGGGAAAATTCTTCGTCATTGCTTAACAGAAGACAAAATTGATTTCAGCGTTGCGTCTTCCAAATCGGAAACACGAGTTGCCGATTTGATTATCGAGAATGAGCAGAAAAGAGTTACTACATTCTTCGGCAGCAATAGCATAATAACAAAAGAAGAAGCGGCTGATTTCAAATCTAAACTTGGAAAGATGATTCAAAATTGCTCGGCTGTTATTTTTTCCGGCAGCTCACCATGCGAAAACACAGATTATCTTTTTGCCTACGGAATTAACTTAGCACACGAGAATGATAAAACTTCAGTGTTAGATACTTACGGTACGCATCTGCAAAAATGTTTAGATGCCGCACCTACAATCGTTCATAATACTGTTTCAGAAGTTGAAAAATCACTTGGGCTTGATTTGCATAGTGAAGAACAAAAACTTGCTTACCTAAATGAGTTATACAAGAAAGGAATCCGCCTTTGCTTTTTAACTGATGGTGCCAATCCTACATACGCATCAAAGTTTGATTACAAATACAAAGCTGAATCTCCAAAAGTAGAAACGTTTGACTCTACCGGAAGCGGCGACGCTTTTACCGCCGGAATAGTTTATGGAATTGAAAACTCAATTGTTTTTGAAGAGACTCTTAAAATTGCCTCGGCACTTGGAGTTGCTAACGCAGAAGTTTTGGAAACATGCAGCGTATCAAGAGAACATTATTCAAACTTTACAGACGCAATTAAAATCTCAACAATCGGTAAAAGGATGAAGCTTATAGATGACTCGCCTACCACAAACTAATTAACAAATTCACCTTACGCAAAAAAAGGAAAGATTTGCCACGAAGGCTCGAAGACACTAAGCTTTCACAAATGAAGACATAAATTTAATGAGGCTTGGTGCCTTTGCGGCTAAGTTTTTCCAAGTTAGTAGCGTAAGAGATGAGTAACAAATATTCATTTGTCCAAAAGGACTCCGATGACGATTCTTAAGATTCTTTATGATTTGATCCGCGTAGATCATAATAATCCGCGTCATCTGTGCCCGCCCGCCAACCGGCGTGGTTCTATGCTTTTGTTTTCGATTTTTCTTTCCCTCACCTCCGCCGCATTTTCGCAACAAAACACTAAACTTGAGATTACCGGTGCAAAACATTTTTCTGCGGGTGATTACAGAAGCTGGATCGGATTCAACGAAAACCTCAATGCCAAATCATTTTCAGCAGATTCAATCAAAGCAAAAATTGGCGAAGCGTTAAGTACCGAAGGTTTTTACCATAGCCAAATAAATAGGATTGTATTAAAAGAAATTGATTCAACTTCATCTGTACTGGCCATCGAAATCGAAGAAGGCAATCCGACAATTATCAGAAGTGTGAGCATAAAAGAAAAGCTGCTCGATTCGCTTTTTGTGTTAAATGAAACAAAAAACATAAAAGGAGAAATCTTCTCATCGTTAAATATCGAGAACTCATTTGATCGCATACTTACCAATTACGAAAACTCCGGCTTTCCTTTCGCAATTATTAAAATTGATGCCGTTGCTTTCGCGGAAGATTCAACAACTGAAGAACACTTTGCGGACGTAATTCTATCCATCACAGAAGGTGCACAGAGCCGGATTAATCGAATTCAGATTGAAGGTAATACACGAACAAAAGAATACGTTATAACTCGCGCGGCGGGTTTGAACATTGATGAGATTTATACACAAAAAATTATTGATGATATTCCAAATAGATTAAACCGTTTGCGCTTTTTTGAACCGGTTGAAACGCCAAGTTTCTACTTAACAACAAGCAATACCGGCGTATTAAAAATTTCAATTAAAGAAAAAGAAACAAACAGTTTTGACGGCATTGCCGGATATGTTCCGGGTAGTACCGGCGAGGCAAGCGGATACTTTACCGGATACATCAATATCAACATGCGAAACTTATTTGGAACCGGAAGAGCCGCATTAATTAAATGGCAGCAAGAAAATAGAAACTCGCAAGAACTGGAATTGCGTTATCTGGAACCTTGGATTTTCAATTTCCCATTCAATGTTGATGTAAGTCTTTTTCAGCGCAAGCAAGATTCCACATACGTGCAGCGCAATATTGAAGCGCATCTGGAATATCTTGCAAGCGAAGGCTTTTCCGCCGCTTTGATTTTGAATTCACAATCAACTATCCCAACAGAAAGAAGCAGCGGAACATTTACAGTTTTCAATTCCTCATCACTCACAACCGGATTTAATATTAAAGCCGATACAAGAGACGACTTTTACGCACCGACAGAAGGAATCTTCTTTAACACTGCTTATAAGTTTACAAAGAAAAGTATCAACGGTCCACAAAACATGATTGCGAACTTAGAGCAAACAAAGTATAATCATCAGAGACTTGAATTTGATTTCTCGACATTCATGAAAACATTTGAGAAACAGATTGCATCCGTTACGATTCATGGAAGAGAATTGCGGGGTTCAAATTTAGAATTGAGCGATCTCTATTTTCTCGGCGGCACAAATTCTATGCGCGGTTATCGAGAAAAACAATTTCAAGGAAATAGAATTTTGTGGTCTAATCTAGAATACCGTTATTTGATTACTAGAAGAACCTACGTGTTTGCTTTTTTTGACGCCGGATATATTTTGCGAAATGAGGATACACAATTAAAAATTCCACACACATCTTCATACAAAACGGGCTATGGATTTGGATTAAACTTAGAAACCGGATTAGGTGTGCTTGGTGTTAGTTTCGCTTTGGGAAACGGCGATTCATTTACCGACGGAAAAATTCATTTCGGGATAATAAATGAGTTTTAATGGTACTTAAAAAAGGTATTGTTTACGCGAAGACAATACAATACTTTTCAATCCAAAATTAAACTGAATAATATTTTTGAATTAACGGCGGGGGATATGTCCTCAACATCAAGAACTATCGCGATTACAATTTTGCTCTGTATAATTTTTATAAGCTGCGAAAAGTCTGTTTTTACAGGATATGAGGAACCAAAAACGGAAAACAATAAGATTCAGATTACTTCTAATCCTTCTAATGCAAAAATTTACCTTAATGGTAAAAATACCGGATTTACTACACCCTCACTATTAACTTGGCTAGAATCAGGAAAAGATACGATAGGTCTCAAACTTTTTTTATACAGAGATACAACTTTCATTATCGATATTAAAGGTGAAGAAGAACAAAAGCGGTTTATAGACTTTAAAGCTAATCCGGGCAACTATGGTAACATTTCATGCGTATCTTCCCCGCTCGGAGCGTCTATATTTTTAAATAAAACAAATACTTACAGAACAACTCCCCATACCCTTTCAAAACTAGAGCCCGGGATACATTCAATTACTATTGCAAAAGCGGAACATCGTGAGGACAGTACAAATGTGACACTTGCAGCAGGTATAACTTTACAGGTTAATTTAATTTTAGAGGACACAACCCAGTGGGTTAGTTACAATCCTAATAACTCTCAGGTGCAATCTGAATTAGTTTATTCTATAACTACAGATATGAACAATAGTATATGGATTGGATCGTTAGACGGTCTCAGCAAATTTGATGGAAAGAAATGGACTACTTATACAAAAAGCAATTCAGCGCTAAGGACAAATGTTATAAACACGCTGCTTGTTGATAAACAAAACCGGGTCTGGATTGGAACTACAATGGGCTTTTATGTAATAGAAAATGGAACCCTGATAGACTATTCTTATAACTTACCGGACAAAACTATTGTTGCCCTTGCTGAAGGGAAAGATGGAACGATGTGGGCTGCATTTCAAGGGGGTATTTGTAAATTAAAAGGTTCTGCATGGCAAGTTTATGCAATTTCAAACTCTGGCTTAAAAGATAATTATCCTACTTGTATTGGAGTTGATGGCAATAATAAGGTATGGATCGGTTCCCGATATTTTGGTCTTTCGATTTTTGATGGAACAACATGGAGTTACATTCCAACTTCATCTATGAATATTGCGGGACTTGAAGAAGGTGTAGCATCAATCACTATTTCGGAAGATGGAGTTGTTTGGGTTGGCACTACGCGGCCTGATTACGATTACGGAAGAATTGTGTACTTTAAAAATAATTCATGGACTCTTTATTCACAGTCATCGTTAAACAATAATCACACAAGGTTTATTAAGACACGGAAAGATAATGTTGTCTTTGCTACGAAAAGCGGAATAGGCATACTTGGAGCTTCAAATGAATTTAAATTCTTTAGAAAAGGAAACTCGAAGTTATGGAACTTAGGCGCATACCAAGCCGATATAGACCAAACCGGAAATATTTGGTTTGCAACGGCTCTATGCGGAGCCGGAAAGCTTAAAAAAGGATTTTAAATTAATGTAATGTTCTTGAGTTGCCATACCAGCCGCGCTTAAGTCAAATTTCTTCTGTATTGATTATTACTCAGAAGTGAGGGGTAAATTCACAAGGGGAATAAAAGTTTGAAATTGGTTCCCGAATCTTTAACGGAATTTACTTTCAGACTAATACTGTTCATATCGCATAATTTCTTAACAAGTGCCAATCCAAGACCATTGCCATCATAAGCTCTTGTATTACCATGTAGTTCTTGCGAAAAAGGATTAAATAGATTAGGCAAATATGCTTCGGAGATTCCAATACCTGTATCTTCTACGGAAACAACTACATTATTTGTTTCGTTATTTTCTAACAGAATGGTAACCTTGCCATTATTGGTGAATTTTATTGCGTTATCAATAAGATGCGAGAATACTTGCGAAACCGAGTATGAATCCACATTGGAAAACGGATTATCACTTTTGTTAATAACGGAGAATTCCAATTTCTTTTTATCCGCGCTTGAGCGATATTGCCTGCTCAGAGGAACAAGAACTTCATTGTAAACATCTGTCATCTTAGGTTGGTTTTCGTAGCTGCCGGTCTGTATTTGAGACATCATCAAGATTAATTCTACTGTTCTAATAATTCTTTCGCCGGATAGATGAACAGAATTAAAATACTGATCAATGTCGTTTGTTAGTTGTTCTCTCTCTTGTAACTCTTCCCGGATAAAATCGGAAAAATTAACAAGGCCGTTTAGAGGCGTTCTAATTTCGTGCGACATTTGGTTAAGAAATTCCGACTTCAATCTATCAGCTACTTCAGCTTTATCCTTGGCCACAATTAAATCGCTAACCATTCTTTTTCTTTGCGTTATATCTCGAATGATACCCGTAGCATATAAAGTATCTTCCAATAACACACTCGAAATTGACAACTCCGCCGGGAAAAGAGTTCCATCTTTCCTAAGGGCGTTCGCTTCTATGGTTGTGCCCAAATTATTATCGGAATTTGTTTTTAGAAATTCCGTCAATTTATCTTTAGCAATAGCCCGTTCTTCTTCCGGAACAATTAAAGAAAAAACAGTTTCTCCAAAAGCTTCATCTCTGGAAAATCCGAATATTCTTGTTGCCGAAGTATTCCAGACAATTATTTTTCCATTTATATCTACAACCAAAATTGCATCGGTAGCTGTTTGAGTTAACGAAGAGATCAACTTTTCCGATTTTCTTACTTCTATCTCTAATAGTTGTTTGTTTTTCCACTCAAGCACAAGCTGGTTAAAATTAATTATCAAATCCCGGATTTCATCTTTTGTTGTTATTTCCAGTTTATAATCGAGATTGCCGCTTCTAATTACTTGAGTTCCCTTTATTAATTGTTTTATCGGCTTAAGAAACCTTCTGGTTGTTAAATAACCGACCAGTAAAGAAACCAGAGAAACAATTAACACCAGAACAAACAGAATTAGTTTTAGTTTATTAATTGAAAGCATAACAATTTCGGCAGAAACATCCTCTACAATAAAATATTTGTCGGTTACGGCTTTACTGCCGGAAAAAATAGGTGAGTATTGTATAATTCTATCTTGATGATACAAAGTGGTGTTTTTCTTTTCCCTTAGAATTTTTTCTGCTATCTCATTGGAATAATCGCGAAATATATTCTCATCAAATCGATTTGTGAACAACATGTTCCAGTTGTTTTTTCTTTCGGAATGGAAGATATAGAACCCCTCCCCGTTGACAATAAAGATTTTTTTAGCCGATACACTATGGAGCGGTACCAGCAGTTCGAATAAATTTTCTACTCTAATATTAAGGGTAACTATAGCCGAGACTTGATTATTTCTATTGTAAATCGGCAAAATAAAATCAATTACCGGAATGAAAAAATTATTGCCGGGGGCTTTAATCTCCGAAGGAGAAAGATATATTTCTCCCGGATTCATCTCGTTAACAATATGAGCATAATAATTTTTAGGCGTTTTAGAAAGTTTTTCGCGCGGGATGATTGAAGCAAAATCTCCATCGTTGATAACAGAAAGAATTTCTTTGCCTCTTTTGTTTAACAAGGACCCTTTTAAATAAAACTTATTACCGGAAATAATATTTATGAATTCCTTTTCAACATTTTGCTGTAATAGTGCGTCGATATTCTTTTTATTCTCAAGGCTTGTAAGCATTTTATTTAATTCAGTGGATTTCATTACCAACAATATTTCGCTTTCTACCCTTGTTAGAAACAAAGTAGTTCTTTCCTTCAGCCCCTTAATATCACTTTCCATATCGCGTATGTTTTCTTCACGCTTAAATTCAATTTGCTGATTAACGGTGTATATACTTACGAGAATAATTGGTACGGTGGAAAGAAGGATAAATATGAGCGTTAGCTTTCCCTGTATGCCAAGTGTAGAAATTATTTTACCAACCCACTCTTTCATCTTAATACTTTATCACTCTTCTGCAGAAATATTCTTTACAGCATCGTGGTCCGGTATGTCAATCTCTTCTGTTTTAATAGCATTCTCTTCATGCCAAAAGCTAAGACGATATTTACCGGGAGGAATATTTTTAATAGAGTACTCTCCACTTTCGTTTGTTACATCAAAGTATGGAGTTTCCAAAACAACAATGTATGCAGACATATCGTGATGAATATAGCAAAGAACGGGTATTACTCCAGCCTGATCGCAGATTATAGATTTTTCTGTGCCCGGTTTATAAGTACCAAAATCAAACTTCTTTATTTTACTGGTTGAAAAAACGCTGTGGCGCATTTGATCGCTATTTGGAAAAACCACTTTAGTTCCCAATAAAACCGGAAGCACGTGAGGAACAAAATTTAGATTCTTTTGATCCATAATTGCCTCTTCTTTAGGTGCTGCAAATTTTACATTAACTACCGGTTCCAAATAGACAACTACATCACGGAGAACTTCTCCATCAAACTTAACTTTACCTTTCAGATTTCCGGCATAAGTAAGATTTACAATTAGGAGGGGAAAAATGATTGCAACTTTAATGTAGTTCTTCATGATTATCATCCATATGGTGATTTAATAATATTTGTTATACCGGTAGAACTAAAAAAGTAAATATCCTCGCTGAAAGCACGAGGGAGCTATTCATGTCCGAATGTGCCGCTTTACAGCATCCCGAACAGTGGATGTCGCATAAATTAATAAATCAAAAATATATCAGTGAAAATCAGTTAAATCCGTGTCATCCGTGGGCTATTTATTATTAAACATTAATTATGCGACATCTACCGAACAGCATGATTTTTATCTGGCATTCACATGTAATAGTTTCCGCTAAAAGCATGCGGGAATGTCGCCGCAAACGGTGTCGAATTTACTAAGAGATCAAAAAGCAAAAAGAGCATTAATCATAACGATTTGAAAAGGATTATCATTTTTGACACTAATGGTCGTATTGCCAAATTTTTTATCCTCAAAAATTTTAATTACACCTTCAATAGTAAAACGTACGTTTGCCCGGTATAAAATTGTTAAATGTGGAATTATATTGACGTACTTATCTTTATCGTTATTATTTTTCCATGAATTTGCTCTTTCCACACGCAAAGCCCCTATCAACCAAGGATAAAATTTGTAATTGGCTTCTGTAAACAACGCAGTACTATTCAAAGATATTAAATCGTTGTCCGGATTATTATCGCGTCCAAATATGATTCCTCCCAACAGATCGAAATTGGAGAATTGAACTTCCGCATCGACACCATACCTATAAAACCGATTATTATAGTTGCCGCCATTGCTCAATGGAATTTTATTTTTGCTTCCCCAATAACTAAAAGCGCCGAATGATATTGAATTATACCAGCTTTGTAAATTTTCGGTTTCATATGAACTATCTCTGCCATCGAATCCATCCATGCCTATTTGGTATGCTAATCGGAAATATGCATCTTTTTGATCTGTAGGATCCGCAATAGTTTTGCTCTCGCCGTTAACAATTCCGCCGGCATAATAAAGATGATGATTGACGATTCCATTTATTTCAATGCCGGATTGAGGGTCACGCGGTTTCCAGGTAGAGGCTGCATCATAATCAATTGTCAACGGATATCCCATTGTAATTCTTTGAGTGCTGTTATATCCGTCGGTAATTCCCGGTTCAAATCTGCCAACTCTGATATTAAGAAGACTTTCCTTTCCAATCACATTATTAAACTGAACAAAGAACCTTTGTAATCCTTTGGCATTTTCGCCTAATAAATAAGCCGCCCACTCACCAAAAAAAGCAACGTCTTCGCCCAATGCACCACCAAAAACAAAATTTACTAATAAAGGCATTGCAAATTCTATTCTGTTTCCTTTATTCTCTTTTTGAAAGTCGTAATTGACCCGCATATTTGTAACAATTGCAACCGGGATAGATTCCGGTAAGTTGCCCGGCCATATGGCTTCAGGCCAAAGGTCCTTCCATGCTTCTGCACCTAAAGGAATAGGTTTTTCTTTTACCAACCGCGAATCGTTCTGGGGCATAACATAGCCGTTTCTTCTAAATGCTTCGCCAAATAAATTTCTTTTAGAGAATGCTACGTGACATGTTGTACAGCTTGTTTTGTATTTTCTTGCAAATGCGGGTATGGCAGAAGAAGTTGTTTGGAATAAAAAAATGTCAAGCCCAATTAAGGACAGTAATAAAAACCACGAAAAATTCATTTTCCTAAACATCATTTTCCCCTTATAACAATCATTATAAAACAAGGCTTAAGCAAATTCAATTTCAAAGTAGCTAAAAACCGATACTTTCACAATTACATTATTAGCTTAACAAAACAACTAAAAATTACCGGTTGTGTGAATTAGATTTGGGATGATCGTAAAAGGAAGTGAAAAGCAATTATTCAAAAATATATCTGTGTAAATCATAATAAATCCGTTTGATCCGCGTTCCATTTTTTGATTAAATAATTGCTTTTTACTTCGTAAAGATTAATTCACACAACGGGTTAAAAATTATTTTGTTTATACGTGTGAAATGAAAATAGATGCATTTGCAAAGAGATAACACTCTTCAACAACCGTACAACATTTTGATATAAAGAAAACAAAACGATTAGTTCGTTATATTTCATCTATGAATCATCTAAAGCAATTCGACAAATCCTTTTTAACCGGCAAAATAAAATTCCTTGCCGGAGTTGATGAAGCCGGACGAGGTCCGCTTGCCGGGCCGGTTGTAGCAGCAGCAGTAATTTTTGATAAGAAAGCATTTCATCCGCAGATAAACGACTCTAAAAAAATTAGCGAACCGACGCGGGAAGAATTATATGATTGGATAATCGGGAATTGTATTTCGTACGGAGTAGGAATTATTGATCACAAAGAGATTGATGAAATAAACATACTGCAAGCAAGTTTGAAAGCGATGAAGATTGCCGCTTCGCAATTAGAACCGCTTCCAAGTCTCATCCTTATTGATGGTAATAAATCTTTCGTTTCAGATATAAAATCTAAGACAGTAGTAAAAGGTGATGCAAAATCATTCGCAATTGCCGCTGCTTCCATAATTGCCAAAGTAACTCGCGACAGAATAATGAAAGACTTCGCAAAAAAGCATTCCGGTTACGGCTGGGAACACAATAAAGGTTACGCCACAAAAGAACATATTGCTGCAATTAAAAAGCATGGTGTAACGGAGCTTCATAGAATCACATTTCTAAATAATATTCTCGGCGGAAAACAGGAAGAAATAAATTTTTGGGCTTAGATGATTGAGAGTAAAAATCAACGCGCAAAAGGGAAAGCAGGCGAAGACATTGCTTGCGACTTTCTAATTAAGCATGGCTACAAAATTGTAACCAGAAATTTTCAGTTCGTTCACGGAGAAATTGACATCATTGCTCAAGAAGGAAATGAGATTGTCTTTGTAGAGGTGAAAGCGCGTAAAAGTCTGGAATACGGCGATCCGGAAACAGCAATCACAAAGAAAAAGATTGGTCAGATTTCCAAAGTTGCAACGGCTTATCTTATTCAAAACAATATTACAGAGCAAACCAGCAGGATAGACGCTATTGCTATTCTGCTTCAAAACGATAGAGAACCGCTTATTCATCATTACGAAAATGTGGGCTAAATATCTCACTATTTTAGAACTAAAGTTTTGCTATTTTT